>DATEWL010000425.1:0-12684 GCA_035258025.1 Candidatus Acidiferrum sp.
AGGTCGCCTTTTGCTCTCACGCGATTCTGCAAGCTGATGTTTTTGTGGTTCCAGATGCGCTCAAGGACGAGCGCTTTCGCGATAATCCGCTAGTCGTTTCGGACCCGCACATCCGCTTCTACGCTGGAGCGCCTCTCATCAGCGAGGACGGCTACGCCCTCGGCACGCTCTGCGTCGTCGACCAAACTCCGCGTGAATTGGCGCCCGAACAACGCGACGCCCTCAAGGCCCTGAGCCGTCTGGTCCTAGCCCAAATGGAATTTCGCCGCAACCTAATCCTCTTGAAAGAAGCCCTCAGCGACCGCACAAAGGAAGAACACGAACGCCAAGCGGAACTCCTCAAACTGCAAGCGACCCTGATGCGCGTCCTCGGCCTCCGCCACTCCGTTTCGGTCAGGTAATCATTTCTTGCGCTATTTGGCGGTCTGCGATTTCTCTGCGTGCTCTGTGTCTCTGCGTTAATATTGCCTTCCGAATTTCTCCGCCGTTACGCAGCGCCAACAGCCCGTCGCAAAACGTCCCGCGAAATATTCGCCCCGCTCACAACCAGTACCACGTTGTCGCCGAGACTCGCGCCCACGTTCAACAACGCCGCCGTGCTCGCCGCTCCAGCCGGCTCCGCCAGAACATGCTCCTCAACAAGCAAAATCTCAATCGCGCGTAACATCTGCTCCTCGCTCACAAGCACCACGTCATCCACAAGTTTCTTCATGTCGCGCACATTCGCCTCGTCCGGCGTCCGCGTAGCCAACCCATCCGCAATCGTGTCGCAAGTCTCCGTCACCACCACGCGATCTTCCTTCCACGACCGAAAATAAGCCGGCGCCCGCTCCGCCTGCACCCCAATAATCTTCACGCGCGGCGCAACCTGTTTCACGGCCGCCGCAATCCCTCGAATCAAAGCCGTATCCCCCATCGGCACCACAATTGAGTAAGCTTCCGGGAGCTGCTCGAGAATCTCGCATCCAATCGTCCCCGGCCCCGCCGGCAAATTCGCATCGGTCGCATCATTCAAAAAATAGACCCCGGGCCGTCGCGCGTACTCGTTAGCCGATTCGAACGCAGCTGCCAAATCCGGACCGCCACTTTCAACAATCTCCGCCCCCAGCGAAGCAATCTTTCCCCGCTTCACCGGATTGCATCCCGCAGGCAGAAAAATCCGCGCCTTCACACCAAGCAATTTCCCCGCATACGCCACCGCCGCTCCATGATTCCCCGTGCTAGACGCAATCACTTCCTCAACGCTTCCCCGCTTCAACCGCGTCGCCAGCGCCCACAAAGCCCCCCTCACCTTGAACGACCCTGTAGGCAGCTCCGCCTCCAATTTCAAATGAACGCGCTTCTCCACCCTCTCGCTCAAAAACGGCGCGGCTATCAACCGCGTCGCCGCAAAATACTCCGCCAGGAATCGCTGTGCTTCGCGAATCGCCGAAATGTTTGGCCGAATCTCCGTCACGTCCTCAACAGCTCCGGCGCTCATTTCTCTGTCCCTGCTACGCTTTTGTGTTTTCCCATCGTTCACCTCTTCAGCGCCTGCCACCTTACCGCCAACGATATCTGAATCTAACGTAGGTTGGAATTCTCCCACTTTTGGAGATCCTCTTCGCTCACTGCTACCTTTGGTTTGCCCTTGCAGTCAATTGTGATGCTCTCATCCCGGCCAGACAAGCCTTTGTCATACAAATTCTGCTTTGTGGTACAATGAGCTATGCGCACTGCAATCCAAGCAAGACTCGATGATAGCTCTCGTAAGAGGCTTACCCTGCTGGTCCGGGAATTGGGCTGGAGCCCCTCGCGAGTTGTCCGAGAGGGCCTGCGCGTCTTGGAAGCAAGCTACCTGCGCAAGAAAAAACGCGGCGTCATCGGTCTCGGAAAATTTTCCTCTGGCCTCCCCGACCTAGGATCGGACAAAAAACATTTGCGCGGCTTCGGGAAGTGAAACCTGTACTCCTCGATACCGGGACCATTGTTGCCCTTCTAGACCGGAGCGAGAAGGCTCACCATGCGTGTGCCGAGGCGGTGAATGAACTGCAGGAGCCGCTCATCACCTGCGAAGCGGTCATCGCCGAAAGCTGTTACCTGCTGCGCAAACTCCGTGGCGCACCCGAAGCTGTAATCGAAAATGTGGCCGCCGGGATTTTTCAAATCCCTTTTCAACTCTCCCGCGAAGTGGATGGCGTAAAACGGGTTTTGCGAAAATACAAGGACCGAAAGATTGACCTGGCAGACGCCTGCCTGATTCGTTTGGCGGATGAATTTGAGAGTGCAGATATTTTGACGTTGGATAAAGACTTCACAATCTATCGCTGGGGCAAGAACAAGCCTTTTCACATCTTGCTAGACCTTAACTAGCGCGGGCCTGCCATCCTTACCGCCATTCCAAATTGTCGCATTCGACTTCTGCGTTCCTTCGCTTCGGATACCCGCGCACCTGCGCGCCTATCCACCGCCTGCTTTTTTTGGTCCTTCCGGCGTTAGTGATCCTGCCCGTTTTCCAACAGCGTGTTCAAAAGGCTGGCGAGTTGCGATTCCTGCCGTAAAACAGATGGTTGATGTTCGGCGGCGCCTTCGCTATTGGTGAGTTGCGCAAGGTTGGAAGCCAGATTCTTCACGGCCACATCCCGCGGAATATAGATTCGATCCGGTGGCGGGAGGGCTTCCCAACCCGATTCCGTTCGCCGCAGTTCCCAGCGAGTTTTTTCGTGCCGGCGCTTCACTTGCGCTGCCCCGCCGCTAATCACCACTTTGGACTCAACTGACAAGCTCGCCCATCCGTGGTCGCGCTTGACGTCCACCCGCTCCACTTGGAATTGCTCGACGATCACCACCGGCAGCCGATTCTTTAAGGGGTCATCACTCCGCAGCTCTCTCCCCCATGCGTCGCTTAATTCGGAGATGCCTTCCGCCACTTCCTCGCGCGTCGGGGGCTTATTTCCTGCAGCGATAATCACGTTCGCAGGGATCCCGAACGCCACCTCCGCGTTCTTCGGTGCGGATAACACGGGCGGGGAAGGCGGGCCATAAATCGCCGCACTCTTTCCGGGACCTGCCGTCGGTGGCCGATTCGAAGAGGTATTCACCGCGGCGGCCCGATCTTCAACGGCCGTCCCCACGATATGTTGTGCATGGCTATTCGAAACCATGGACGATCCAGCTGGACTCGATGCGCTTAGGATTTCGGCGCCCCCTATTATGTAACGGTAAAATCGCGGTCTTCCCCGTGATCTCCAATACGCCGAATCGTAATCCTGCGCTTCCAATCCCGTTCTCACCAGGCTGTAAAAAGAGTATTGCTGCGGATCAACAACGATCCCGACGTGTCCCGGCCATGCGATCAAATCACCCGCACGTGGGCTTCTCACGCGTTCAAACTTTTCGTTGCCCGCATAGATCTCAAACGAACTTGCATACGCATACTCAAATCCCGCACTCGCGTAAATCTGATGAACGACGTGCGAGCAGTCCTGCCTGCCGCTATCCAACGGCTCCTGTTGCAAGGCTGCGTTCACGATCGAACGCCCTTCCTCCACGCTCAACAATCGTCCGTTCGAATCGGACTCGTGAACTGGTCTCACAACCTGTGCCCCTGCGGATGCACACGCGATCCAGGATACGCACGCCATCCCCAAGCAAGTCATTTTCAAAACGGCAACAAAGCTGGAGGTCCCACGCCAGTTAAGTCTTGTTCGCATCTCGCCCATCCACACGTGAGTACCACCACGTTTAGGGAGAAAGGTTCCCCTCTCTCTAGAAAACACCCAGGGCTGGGACGAGCAATAGGACTTGCGCTGGAGCGTACTTGGCCGGTTGGCCAGTCTCTCAGGGCTTTAAAATACGGCAGTTCTTTAGCAGGATTCCAGGAGCGAGCCAAAAATTCAGTCAAGCGAATCCGGTAGGCACAGGCCAATGCGCGTTGCGAAGCGTAGACACTTAGCTGGCTACGGCTCCGCTGGACCGCCGGCGAACCCTCTTAATCACAGATGCAGCTAGTGGCTCGCAGCAGCGGCGGCGGCTTCTGTTTTTCGCGAATTGTTCCAGAGGTGAATGTATGGCTCCAAATCCTTCATCATTTTTTGGAACTGAGGAATGTCCAGCGATTGCGCGCCATCGCTGATCGCCTTTTCAGGAGCAGGATGCACTTCCACAATCAAACCATCCGCCCCGATGGCGACGCCGGCGCGCGACACAGCGGGTACCAGACTCCTTTTGCCTGTTGCGTGGCTCGGATCAAGGATGACGGGAAGATGTGTCAATTCATTCAGCGCGGGAATCGCCGCGATGTCGCACGTATTTCGCGTTTCTGTTTCAAACGTGCGAATCCCCCGTTCGCACAGAATCACGTCGGAATTTCCGTGCGCCACGATATATTCCGCGGACATCAGCAGTTCCTTAATCGTCCCGCTCATGCCGCGCTTCAAAAGTACCGGCCGCCCGCACTTCCCCAGCGCCTTGAGCAGCACGAAATTCTGCATGTTGCGCGCGCCCACTTGCATGATGTCCGCGTACTGCGCGATCAATTCGACGTCGCGGTCGCTCATTACTTCCGTGATAATCGCCAGTCCGGTGGCCTTTTTCGCCTTCTGCAAGAGTTTCAAGCCTTCCTCTTCCATGCCCTGAAAATCGTACGGCGAAGTCCGCGGCTTGAACGCACCGCCGCGCAGAATCTTCGCGCCCGCCGCAGCCACTCCCTCAGCCGCGCGCATGATCTGCGCCTCCGATTCCACCGAGCACGGCCCCGCCATCACCACAAATTCGTCGCCGCCAATTTCCGTGCCGTTCACGCGCACCCGTGTCTTCCCCGCGCGGAATTGTTTGCTCACAAATTTGTACGGCGCGGAGATGCGCACCACTTTCTCTACTTGCGGCATGGACTCGACCGATTCCATGCACGCCGTCACGTCTCCCACTCCCACCACGCCGATCACCACGCGTTCCTCGCCCTCAATTGAATGCACTTTGTACCCGAAATGAGCCACTTGGTTGCGCACTTCATCGATCTCCTGACGCGTGGCGTGCAGCTTCATCGAAATAATCATGGCTTGTCCCTCTCACGTCCATTTTTGTTCCCAAACTCCACTTTGCAAAGCTTCTCCGAAAACTCTCTTCCCTAAAAACAAAAAACCCACTCGCTGCGAGTGGGTCGAAACTTTTTGCGCTGTTTCTAATTACAGAATCGCCCCTCGCCTCCTAGATGGGTGGGTACCAAAACCGAAACCAATACGAATAGGCGCTGCGATTCATGGGTGTATTCTATTTCGTCTTTCCCGCGGAAACAAGAAATATTTTTCTCCGCCACTTTTGTTCGGTCAACTCTTCAGCTCATGCGCGAAACACGGTTGATTCCGAGCTCCGCGAGGTTTCTCTTTCCAAATCTCAATAAAGCAGCACGGCGATGCGGTATCGCGTGAAACCACCGGAATCTCCTCGCTGGCACGCACCCACGGCCCCCTTCCGATACTTCCGGCTCCTGATCTTCTGCAAAAGTTCGTCGGGAAGTTTGCCTAAATCTGTCACCTCAAACCGAATGATGTACAACACGGAAGTACCTGCATAGCCGCGATCCATGCTGCACGTCTTGCGCGCATCCTCAGTTGCATCCACAGCAAGCAGATCCGTTCCTCTCAACAGCGAAGCCACCTTCTCTTCCTGCTGCTCCAGGCTCAAATCCGCGACCTTTCGAGAAAAATCCTGCACAGCAAATAGTCCGCCGCTTCCCCGCGTCGTTGCAATGCCCACGGCCGTTGCGTCGGCGTTAAGGATGTTCCTACGGTGCCCCGGAGAATGCATCCATCCGTCGTGAATCTCCTCTGGATTGGGACCGATGGCGACGTTTTCAGCGACCATGGCGTATTTTGCGCCAGCTTGGGCGGCACGTTGTTCCAGCGAAGGTTCACCCGGGAGTTGATGCGAAAGTACGTTTTCACGCGCCAGGAGGCGGGCGTGCTCGCGTGCGGCGGCGGCCAAAGCGTCATCCCACTTGAGGGATTGCAGCCCGGCTGCAGCGCGTTCACGGTTAGCTGCATCGAGAAGCAGTCTCTCGTCCGCTGAGGGATGCGACGAGAACGATGGAGCCGAAACTGGAGGACGATTCTGCGAGTGGCTTTGCGAATGAGCGGCGCAGACGAAGAAAAGAAAACAGAACATCGTGCCCGCGCATGCGGTCCTGAAGAAGCGCAAGTCTTTCATGGAGAACTAGCCGCGGACGTGTACGGCGCTGAAATTAAGGATGACGTGCCCGCCGGAGGTGGGCCGGCCAAAACTCAGCATCGGGCGGAAACGCGAGAAAAGAAGAATCTCGTCAAGTTGATGGCGCAAGGTCGGACTCGCAGGACCTGAAAGAATTTCATAGTCCACCATCTGGCCGCGAGCGTCGACGGTCACATACACCTGCAGGCCCTGTGGAAGCGAAAGCTCGAGTTCATGCTGCTCGGATCCCCAAGCTTGCGGATAATCCGAAATGGAAACCAACTCGGCAGGACGGAGAATATCGAGCGGCACGTCATTGGGTACAGCCTGCAAGGTGGCGCCCGGCGCCATCAATTGCAGCACGAAGACGAAGACCACAATGGCGGAAAAAACGCCGCCGGTAGCGGGAACGGTGAGCGGACGAAAAACGTTGTCGAGAAGAATTTCGGCGCGGTCGCGCATTTTGCGCAGGCGGCTGGACCAATCGTGGGAATGCTGCGCTTGGGCGGCAGCCACTTTGATGCGAACGGCCAGATCGGCAGGCGGAACATTTTTCGGCATGCGCGAAAGCAGGACGGAGAGCTTACGAAATGTCTCCAACTCGGCGCGGCAAACCGTGCAGCCGTTCAGGTGCTCGCCAATCTGTACTCGCTCGGCAGCCGACGTGGTGCCCGTGAGGGCATCGTCGAGGTAGCCCGCCAGTTTTGTTCGTACTGTGTTGCACTTCATGGAAGCCCCTCCCCTGCGGCGCTTGCACGCAGGGAATTATTTTGCTCTTGCGAAGAATCATGGATGCGGCGGGCCGCGGTATACGCGTCGCTGAACGGCGACGGCTGCGGCTCGACCACCGAACTGGCACCGGCCTTCTGCGCGCTGGCGTAAACCGCGCTATGCGAGGAAGTATGCAACTCCTGCTCGCGAAGAAACGGCTCGAGAATTTGCCGGAGAGCGCGGCGTCCGCGAAGGATGCGTGACTTCACCGTGCCGACGCTGCATTCGAGGACTTCAGCGACTTCGTCGTAGCTCAACCCTTCGAGGTCGCGCAGGATAACGGCGGTGCGGAACACTTCCGGAACTTCTTGCAAAGCATGATGCACGGCAATCTGAATCTCTCGCGAAGCCAACTGCTCAAAAGGTGTTGCCCCGAGATCTTCGATTTCAATGGCGGCATGGCCATCTTCTGGCTCGGCGTCAATCGAAACATTCTTTTGCAAATGACGCTTGAACCAGCGCTTGTGATTCAGCGCTTCGCGAATGGCGATGCGGTACAGCCAGGTTTTCAAAGAGCTGCCTTGACGGAACTTGCGAATCCCGCGGAAGGCTTTCAAGAAAACTTCCTGCGAGCCGTCGGCGGCGTCGGAGGTATCGCCGAGCATGCTCAAAATCAAGTTATAGACCGGTGCGTGGTAGTGGGTGACCAGCCAGTCAAATGCCGTTTCCGAGCCGGCTTGCAGCTCAGAGACGAGTTCGGCTTCATCGCGGCCCCAAGAAAGGGCGCTGACCCATTCGGACACTGCCGGCCTTTCCGGCCCGGTTGCTGGCTTGCCCGGACCACCCTGCTGTTAGGTCCACGTTAGAACGCCCTTAGAACGTTGGACCCAGGCCTTCTTGCGAGTGCGATCCCGAGGTTGCTCTCTGGGATCGACTTGCTATCGGGTTTGGCAGTCTGCGGATGCCGCGCCCGATGTCCGCTCTCACCACATTAGACACCGCCCATAGCGGATATGTTTCCCGGCGGCGATGCGGCCTTAAGCATCAAACGCGATTCTGGCACTTTGCGGTTTCGAGCGCAACGGTACTT
The DNA here is from genome assembly GCA_035258025.1 of Candidatus Acidiferrum sp. Taxonomy (GTDB): domain Bacteria; phylum Acidobacteriota; class Terriglobia; order Acidiferrales; family UBA7541; genus Acidiferrum. The sequence goes on from DATEWL010000425.1 coordinate 7,988, forward strand.
GGGCACCAGGCACAGGTGAACTACGCCCCGGCAGGCCGAAACCTTAAAGAGGCAGCCAGGAATGCCGGTGCCCTGCCCTCTCGTAAATGCTGATTTTAAATGGGTTACAGCTTGTTTTTCGTAAGTTCGTAAGTAAGTATGTATGGACACTACCCGGCGGAGAAAAATAAACACAGAATCTCTCCGGCGGGGATGTTCCGGTCGCCGCGCTGCGTCGACTCCGCTTTGGAGCTTAGCCCCGGGATGTGGTCGTGGATGCGACGACGTTAAACTATTTGATTATGATCTATGCGGTTCAAGTTGAGCCCCGCCTGTTTCAGAAAATCCAAATTCCGTTTGAAATTCGCGACGAGTTGACGCGCGATGCCGAGCATGCAGTGGAGAGCGGCTCAGCTTCATTTCTTTTTGGGGACTTTGGCGCCCTTTTTACGCGCTTCCGATAGACCGATGGCGATGGCTTGCTTGCGGCTTGTCACCACGCCGCCTTTGCCACCCTTCCCGGAGCGTAGTTTGCCGCGCTTCTCCTTGTGCATTGCTTTTCTGACGCTTTCGCTGGCCGCTTTGCCGTATTTCGCCATGTCGCCCCCCGAAGCTTGCTTCTCCGAGTTTACAGCGAAGGGATCGTCGTGCGATCCACGGATTACCTTATCCAGCGACGAATTGGAATGTAGGAATCAGAGTGAAAAGATTGTTACCGAACGCGCCCTGGTGAATGAATCTCATCAACTCGGGGGGCTTGTCATGGAGCGAGGCGGCAGAACGACAACGGGCTGCTATTGACTGGCTGTATGATTGACGCTGTAAACCATTATTGGATGGAAGCGCGGGGACGTGGAAAGTCTCGACAGCGCATTGCCTTCGAAGATAAAAATAGAGTCAGCATTCATTGCGACCAATTCAGAAGACCTTCGCACGCGGACCGGGAGTTGCTGCCACTATGTCCACACTGACAGAGCTCGAATTCCTCCTGGTGTCTAACGACTACGCCACCCTCACCGCGGTTTCCGGAGGCGCGAAGAAATATGGTGCCAAGTTAGCGTTGGTACCTACGGCGGAGGCGGCGCGTGATTATCTGGAGCGGAAGAAGATTGACGGCGTGTTTGTGGATATGCAGGTTTCAGAGACGCTGGGATTGATTGAGGCGATTCGAAAAGGATCCTCGAACGGCAAGGTGGCGATCTTCGCGTGCGTGCAGAACGCGGGAGAAACTACCGCCACGTTGAACGCAGGAGCAAATTTTGTGATGCGCACGCCCTTGACCGTGGAAGGCGTCGCGTTGCACATAACGATTGCTAAAGACATTATGCTGCGGGAGAGGCGACGTTATTTTCGTCACGCGGTTAACCTGCCGGTGACCCTGAAAGATGGCGAAGGAGAGCAGCGCGCGCGAGTCGTCAACCTAAGCGAAGGGGGGATGGCGGTTCGGGCTGCGAGAGGGCTGAAGCAGTGGACGGTGATAGAGTTTGCGCTGGAGCTTGCTCTTGGCATGGATTTAAGCGGAAAGGGGCAAGTAGCTTGGACCAGCTCGGAGGGGATGGCGGGGATATTGTTTCAGACATTGCATGGCATGGGGCGCGGGTACCTGGAGGCATGGCTTGCCGGGCGAGAGCAGCTTTCGCGTAAACCGGAGGGGCATGAGAATCCCGGCTAGAATTCACGGCTGGAGCGTTGGGGGAAGCCAGCGCGAGCGGCGAGCAGGGCCGAATTAAGGGATTGATTAAGTTGAAAAAGGTGGGTTAGTTAGGTCCCCGTAAGCATGAAACCTTTAGTAAAATAGAGGATTACGGTAGTAGAGTGTAGCGTTTTTGGCCGAGGGATCGGCCCAAAACGGGACTCTGGCAGTGTATTCGTGGGTGCTTGATTCCCTCCCCGGCTGTATGCGGGCGAGGCGGAGAGTGCGGAATGACGCGGTCAGATGCGATGAAAAATGCGGCGACGGTGGCGGGTCTGGCCGTGGTGTACTTCGTCGCGGGGAAATTGGGGCTACAACTGGCGTATGTGCATGCGAGCGCGACGGCGGTATGGCCGTGTACGGGGATTGCAATCGCGGCGCTGCTGGTGTTTGGGTATAGGGTTTGGCCGGGGATTCTGATTGGGGCGTTTCTGGTTAATCTGACGACGGCGGGTTCGGTGGCGACCTCGATCGCGATCGCAGCTGGAAACACTCTGGAGGGTTTGGCGGGCTGCTACCTCGTCACCCGATTCGCGCGCGGCAAGGAGGCGTTTGCGCGGGCGCAGGACATATTCAAATTTGCGCTGCTGGCGGGAATGGTTGCGACCAGCGTAAGCGCGACGATTGGAGTTGCCACGCTTGCGGTTTGCGGGTTCGCGGATTGGGCGGCGTTTGGGTCGATATGGTGTACTTGGTGGCTGGGAGACGCGGTTGGGGCGGTGACGGTGACCCCGTTGTTGCTGCTGTGGTGGGAGAATCCACAGCTCAAATGGACACGAGAGCAGGTTATAGAGCTGGCTTTCTTGTTCTTGGGGCTTTTTGCCACGGGCTGGGCCGTGTTTGGCAAGCCGTTCCATTCCGAACTAAAGAACTATCCTCTGGAGTATCTGTGTATCCCCTTTCTGATCTGGGCAGCCTTTCGATTCGGGCGTCGGAAAGCGGCGACCGCGCTCTGCGTGCTCTCGATGATTGCCGTGTGGGGCACTTTGCACGGGTACGGACCATTCGCCCGAGAATCGCAGAATGCTTCGCTGCTTTTGATGCAGGCCTTCATGGGAATCATGGCCGTCACAACGCTGGCATTGGCAGCAGAAGTTACGGAACACAAGCGGGCAGAAGAACGGGTAAGGCATCTGGCGGTGAGCGATCCGTTGACTGGGCTGGCAAACCACCGGCAGATGGTGGAGGCGTTGGAGACGGAGATCAAGAGGTTTGGAAGAAACGAGCGGCCATTTGTGGTTTTGCTTCTGGATCTGGATGGGCTTAAGAGCATTAACGACGCGCTTGGACATATTGTGGGCAGCCGGGCGCTGTGCCGGCTGGCGGATATGTTGCGGCTGTATTCGCGGGAGATGGATACGGCTGCGCGATATGGTGGCGACGAGTTTGTGCTGATTTTGCCGGAGACCGATGCCGAGGCGGCGCGGCTCGTGGCGCAAAGGATTTCCAAGCGGTTGGCGGAAGATGGCGAAGAGCCGAAAATCTCCGTTAGTATCGGCATGGCGGTGTATCCCAGCGATGGGGAGACAGTAAACGAGATTTTGGGCGCGGCGGACCGCGATCTGTACCGCGAAAAGGGTGTTCCGAAGAAAAGATTCTTGCTGCCCAGTTGAAGATTGAGTCGTATTCGCCGTTTACCACCGAAACCGGTCGCTTGATGCTCTGATTGCAAATGAAAACATATCTCGCCGGTGTCGCTTTCGTGGTGTTTGCGTTTGCAGGCTGCGGAGAACCGGGCCGTGTTCGCGTTTCTGATCGAGAGCTGGTCGGCAAGTACGTGATGGAGTTTGGAGTAGCGTTCGCGGCGACAGGCCAAGGGGTCGCGGCGGTGCGAGCAAAAGAGCAACTCACTTTGTATCAGGACAAGACATACACGCAGACCTTCGCATCGGCAACGCGCAATTTTACAAACCACGGAACGTGGAAGACGAGCAACGAGCTCTTGGGTGGAACCGAAATTGAGCTCGCGGGAGCTAGCTTGTCAGAAGATGATCTTTCTGATTCTCAATTGAGGCATGGCTTTCTGAACCTGCAAGTGCATCGTGAAAAGGGCAAGCTCAAGCTGGCCCGAAACGAGGCGGCTGACTCGTACTACAGCCGCGTTGAATAACGGCTTAGACGAGTAGAGCAAAGCCCCGCCCAAAGTCTATTTCAAATTAGTGTCGAAAAATTTTGAAACCGTGGTGGCTGTTTGCACGTGAATTTCGTCGCGCAGGATGCCCGCTTGGTCAATGCAGATCCGCGGCTGGGTGCGGTCTCCGAGCTCCGCGCAGGTCCCGAGAAACGTGTAATGTCCTACGGCTTGAAGAATGGAAAGTTGCGCGCCGGGAATTTTGGCAGCGAAAAACTTGGCGCTGGTTTCGATAGGGACGACGGTATCAACTGAGCCGGCGACGATTTGTGTCGGGATGGAAATTCTTGCAAGTGAGTCTGGCGAGAACGCCGGGCCGAGCGCGGGAGCCATGGCAAAAATGGCGCGGATGCGCGGATCGCGATGCGATTTGGAGTTTTCGACAAATGCGGCCTGGATGGCCGGATCGGTTTTGGCGAGAGCCGTGACTCTAGCCAGAAGGCCCGGGTACTCGATCGTATCGGTGCACATGCCGTCGGCTTTGGGCGATTTGCAAAAGTCCTGATAACGAGAGAACTCGGCAATGCCGCCGGCGAGTTCGATGACGGTGAGGCCGCCGAGGGAAAAGCCGGCTGCGCCGACACGCTTGGGATCAATGCGGGGCCCGAAGGTTGGGTCGGCGAGCAGGAGATCGAGAAGAGCGCTTAGGTCGTGGGCCCGCTGGCCCCAGAAGACGGCGCCGGGAATGGTGTAGTCCTCGAGAGCGTTATTGCCTGGGTGATTTACGGCGGCGGCGATATAGCCATGCGAGGCTAAAGCGGAGCCGAGCCAGGCCATCATGGAAGAAGAACCGCCGATGCCGTGAGAAAGCAGAACCAGCGGGAATTTTTCGGGCGCGGCGAGCAGCTTGGCATCGCGCGCAGCTTTTCCGGCCTTGGCGAATGGGTTATCGGG
>DATEWL010000426.1:0-5334 GCA_035258025.1 Candidatus Acidiferrum sp.
GTAGGGAGTTGCGATTTCTCGGTAGGAACGCAGGCAAGCGAGTCCATCCCGCTTGCCCTGGGGGACGAGCCCAGTCCATAGGGAGCATCGCGAAGAGGGTATTCGCCTCTCCGCCGCTACCCATTACCCACCATTCCCAACTCACCATTCCCCTACAATATCCGCGGCCGCCATTCGTCTACAGCAGTGGATGGGCAAGCCGGTGAGCATCGCCACGATGACCGAGCAAGACCGTCAAATCTCCGAAGTCGTCGCGGAACAGCGCGGACGGCTGCGCAACTTCATCCGCAGTCGTGTTCCCGATCCCTCCGACGCCGAGGACATCGTGCAGGAGGTCTTCTATGAACTGGTGGAAGCCAATCGCCTGCTGATGCCGATCGACCACGTGACCGGATGGCTTTTTCGCGTCGCGCGCAATCGCATCACCGACCTCTTCCGCAAAAAGAAGCCAGTGGCCTTCAGCGACGCAAAGGTCGAGGACGAAGACGGCGCACTGCTGCGGATTGAAGATCTGCTGCCATCGCCCGATGCCGGGCCAGAAGCGGTCTACTTCCGCAACGTGCTTCTGGATGAACTGGAATTTGCGCTCGGCGAACTGACACGCGAGCAGCGAGAAGTTTTCGTCGCTCACGAACTGGAGGGGCGCAGCTTCAAAGAGTTGTCGGCAGAAAGCGCGGTCAGCGTCAACACCCTGCTGTCGCGCAAGCGCTACGCGGTGCTTCATCTGCGCGAAAGATTGCAGAGCATTTACGACGAGTTTGTGAAGAAATGACGTAAAGAACTGATGCGAGGAAATGATACGAAGGGATGTTGCGAAGAAATAAGGAGCACAACATGAGCAAAAAGAAATGGATCTTTCTGGCCCCGCTGGCAATACTGGCGATCCCGCTTTTCATCTGGATTGGCGGCGAGCTGGTCATGCATCTCTGGAACTGGCTAGCGCCGGCCCTCTTCGGATGGCGCCAAATTACCTTCTGGCAGGCTGTCGGGCTGCTGGCTCTCTGCAGGATTCTGTTTGGTGGATGGGGTGGTCATCATGGCCCTCGCTCCAATATGCGGGGCCGAATGGGTGAGCGCATGCGTGAACGAATGGACGAACGTTGGGAGAAGATGACGCCCGAGGAGCGTGAAAAATTCCGCCAGAGTTGGCGCTCACGCTGCGGCGGGTTTGGAGAGTCGGCCGGCGAAACCCCAGCTGGCGGGACTAAGGATTCGGCGTGATAGTGCGGCCCTGGCAGTCCCAACCCTGATCTCGGTTTACCTCACGTTTAGGAAGCCAGCAGTAAACTTGGCCTAACGCGGAGGGCACTTCCCCATTCAGGAGAAATCATGATGAAGAATTACTTGGCAGTGGTTGCAGCCGGCGTCCTGCTTCTTGCGGGCAACGCTTCGGCCCAGGAAAAGAAAATCAGTCGATCGGATCTCCCGCCTGCTGTCGAAAAAACAGTTGCGGCGCAGAGTGCCGGAGCTACGATTCGAGGATTCTCCACCGAAAAAGAAAATGGCCAAACTCTCTATGAAGTGGAAATGACGTTCAACGGCCACAGCAAAGATGTTTCCATGACCGCCGATGGCTCCGTTGTCGAAGTCGAGGAGCAGGTTGCGCTGGACTCGCTTTCGCCGGAAGTGAAGGCGGGATTGCTGGCTAAGGCGGGCAAAGGCAAGATTCTGAAAGTTGAGTCCCTCACAAAGAAAGACAAGCTGGTCGCCTACGAGGCAAAAGTCGAAACAGACGGCAAGAAATCTGAAATTCAAGTGGGACCCGACGGCAAGCCGCTCGATCACGAAGAATAATTCGCCGAACGTTCTATTCCTAAAAGGAATCGCACGGCGGCCGCATTGTCGGGGATGCAACACGAGGGGAGCACAACTCTCCCTGAAGCGCTCCCCCACGCGTCTCCCGACCAATTACCCCCACGACTGGCACCTGGACTACGGTGCCCCCATTGGTTAGAACGGAGGCATTTGAATTGGGATTGGCCTAACTACCTGCATAGTGCGCAACGGAGTGAAATCGTTTCATGCGGGGCTTCAGAACTCGAAAGGCTTGGCGGTCACCGGGCATAGGTAGGTCACGACCGCCATACAGCATACGTTTTGATAGAATGCTGCTGAATGCAGCAGAGTCTCTTCTTCCGTTGGATTTTGCCCGCCATAGTTGGCTTGATGGTTGGGTTTCTCGCGCTGGCCTGGGCGATCACAAGAGAATCCACGCTTCCCGTGTGGCTAGTGTCTCTTTTTTCGCCTGGCCTGAAGGTTGCGGAACTCGTGATGCCCGCCGCGCACGAATCGCTCGCCTGGACCTTCGGCTGGTTCTTGCGCATCGCCATCGGCGTCAACGCTATTTTCTACTTTGCGATTTTCGCTGTGCTCGCCTACTTGGTTGATCGCCGCCGGTCCTGAACCAGCTAGCAAACCTACTTCGAGAAAGAATCGATGGCGGCGGTGCCGCTACACCGAGAGAATGCGGCCGAAGAACGACCGGTAGCGTTGCAGTGCCAAGCGGAGATCCTCGGTCGAGACGTTATCGCCGCGATCCCATTGGCCCTCGAGTCTCGCTCGTTCCGCCGCGAACATTTCGGCCAATCGCTTCATCGCCACGGCAACAAGACCGTCTGCCTGCTCCACCGCCTGCCGCGGCTCGTCAACAAAACTCACTTGGATCGCATCCCATCGGCCGCGAAAATCTTTCGCTTCTTCGGCGGAAAAAAGCGGCACTACCTGCTTGTCCAGAGCGACAGCGGTTGCAGCTCCCGCTGGTGAACTGCCGGCAGCTTTAAAGGTTGGAGCAGCCACCGCTCGCACCTCCTGACGCGCACCGGCGCCGGCTAGAGTCGCCGTCGTCAGCCCCACATCCGTATCTTCTTCTCTAAACTTTTTTGCTTCGTCCACTGGATTGCCTCCTCTATGTCTCGATCATTCCCTCAGACCTAAAATACTTTCCCGCTTCAGAATCGAGGTTTAAGACGCTGCTGCTTTCGCGCGTGCCATCTCCGGCTCGGCCACCAGCTCATCAAATAGCGTCCGGTAATGAATCATTGCCCGGCGTAAATCTTCCGTGGTGGCTTGGCCACTTGCGTGGCGCACCGCGATTTCATGCGCGGCGCGATAATTTTCGACAACCAGTGGATGGTCCACGGAAATATCCGCCGAGCGCTGTTCAAAGTCACTTACGGAATAGCCGCGGGTGGACATCACGTCGCCGAGCAGTTGGTCTGCTTGGGTAACCGACTTTTTCGGGTCGTCAACGAACTCAGCCTGAACCGTACGCCACGACGCCATGTAACGCTCCCGATCGCTTGCTACGAGCGGCCGGATGGCAAATCCCTCGACACGTTTTTCTCGTTGTTCGAGCCCGGCTTCCGCCTTTCGCCGGCCCCCGCTTTCCTCGACCGCGCGCGTGTATTCTGGCCCGAATCGAGTTTGCAGTCTTTCGGTCTTGCTCTTCCTGAGAAACATGGCCGAAGCGATGCCCACAATCCCGATGAGAACCACACCAATGATAATGACCAATGTCAATGTGCTCATATCAAGCTCCTCTGATTTCTTTCCCGCATCCCTTGGTTGGGTGAGGGATTGAGTGACTCTTCCGAATCGGCGAAGAAGTGGCCGAGCAACGAACACACAATTCCTTATCGCGAATCCAGAGTGCAATACCCGCTGTTATACGCTGACCCTTCTCCCGGACACGAAATGCAAAACCAGAAGAATGATGCCGACAACGAGCAAAATGTGGAACAAACCTGTGGACACGTGAAATGCGAAAAGCCCAAGCAACCAGCAAATGATCAGAACTGCCGCGATAAATCCCAACATGATTTCATCTCCTCACAGCGGCGCGCGAAACTGAGCCCTCTCTATATTCGCGCACAGCGCCCAAGCCTAAGTACAATGGAGTTTCTTGCAGACCTAACTTGCGCGCCTTGAGAAGAAATGTCTGTTCACTTAGGGACAATGCGCGCGCGCCCACATTTTTTAATAACGCGCTTGGCAGGGATTAGCCGGATTTTCTGATCGAATACACTCGCGCGCAGAAGCTCCCACGGACAACTACCATTCAATAGAAGAGCTTCGGTGACCAATTCTCGCGCCCTTCGGGCAAGAGGTCGAAGAGATTCCAGACCGGCGTAAAGAGGTCAATGCCTCTATGGTTTGGGTTGCCGTCTGGGCCAGGGTGAAGCGAGGCTTCACTGGTATAGAAATGATGGATTTTGCCGTCAGGCTCTCGGCTGAACACGCTGACGCCAGGATGTTGTCCTGCGTAGCCCTCAACTTGGTAATCCGCGTTGAAACTAGTCTGGCCGCTCGACAACAAGCGGATTTTCTCCCATCCTCGCCGACGCGCCCATTCCCGAAGTTCTCCGATCTCAACTTTGGCTACCAATACAAAATTTGCTTTCTGGGTGATGTGCGGAGCGATGGCATTGTATCCATCGGCCCACATCGTACACATTGGACAAGCGGACATGTCGGTCGCGCCCCACATCATGTGAACCATGATGAGCCGATTCTTGCCCGGCGCAAATAAATCAGACAGACGAACATCCTTGAACTGGCCAGGGGATTCATCGAGGACATCAGCGGGACCTTCGCGAAAAATGTAGTCGGTTGCAACCGCGGGCCCCATGGGGAGTTGTCTTCGAAGAGCCGCAACACACTCCCGTTGATCCTTGAGGGCAATCTCTGCCTCAAGCAGTTCATCGCGCAACTTGCGATACTCACTTTGTAATCTCGCAGCTGTTGTCGTCATAAAGTTCCTCACTCAAGTTGATTCCGTTGGAAAGCGCACCGCGATCTCATACGGTAGCAGTGACATCAGGTCTGGACTGTGCCCTTTGAAACACCAATACGGACCGCATGAGTACCATCTGGATCTTTCCGAATCGTCAGGAATTCCCACAAATCAGATTTGAGGACTATTCGCGTTCGGCGCAACGCCGCAGAAAAGATCGCCCGCCGCGGCCAGGCCAGGAGGCTATCTGTAACGAAATCCAGGGGAAATGCACTACCTGGCAAAGAGCGAGCACTACCCACCAGAACAGGCAGCGCCTTCGCCAACACCGGAATTTTTCCCTCGGGAGGGGAAATGAAAAACAGCACCCAACGATTTCTATCGGCAGTCGCCATAGTCGCGATCGGTCTGGCGCTTGGCTCCTGCAATCCGCCCAACTATCCGACCGGCACCATCGAGTTGAAGTATTACGCCACGGGTTCGTGGGGCGTGACGGTGAAACCCGGCTTCGGGTGCTGCGATTCTCTGGGGAACAGTTTCGATGTGTACTATCCGACGAATCTTGGCGCCGGCGGTTTCATGCACCCGATCATCACCTGGGG
>DATEWL010000427.1:0-3229 GCA_035258025.1 Candidatus Acidiferrum sp.
GGGAAGGCGCTGTCTGATATGCCAGCCTTCCAGCCGTACTGGGGAAAACCCGCCGTACGGAATGCTAGGGGGGACGGTGGAAACGTCGGCATCATTCGAAGCCCGCTACGCGCCACTGTCCTACCCGACTGCGGGGGGCGACCAGCGATGGTCGTCCCTACCGCGACAGGTGACTCTCAACGAGGTCGGCATACCTGGATTACTTCCGGCTTGCCGACAATCCACCCAGAACCCCGTGTTTCGCATAATGTTGTTTCCGGACCTTAATGAATGGATGATTTGGGCTGGGTAATCGCATCTAGAGGCGGATCGGCGGTGGTGCGCTACACAGAATGATCGCTTGCAGTTCGAGAGCTTCCATCGTAGAGTCATGAAGATGTTAATTGCCTCCAACCAATGCCAGCTTTTCACGGGCGCATGTCGAGCGTGTTGTACGTGTTGTCCACAGGTGTGCGCTGGCATCCGGGGGATCCTAGTCTAGGACTTTAATCTAGAAGAGTCGTATCAAACCCACCGCCAGCGAGCCTGGTAGGTGGGATTTTTGTTTTTGGACAGAATTCTTGGGCTTTACACGAGGACGAGAAGGGGAACGATGCAGCGCAGCACACAAGGGATGATCGAGACGCCCCCGAACGGCGCGCATGTAGGCGAGGACGCCTCAGGCGGAGCACGGCCCGGGCTCAGCCATTTGCAGACGCTGGAGGCAGAGAGCATCCATATCCTGCGAGTAGCTGCGGCAGAGTTCTCGAATCCCGTCATGCTCTATTCGATCGGCAAAGACTCGTCGGTCATGCTTCGGTTGGCGCAGAAAGCCTTCTTTCCCGGGAGGATTCCCTTTCCGCTTCTGCACGTCGACACCAGCTACAAGTTTCCCGAAATGATCGCGTTTCGTGATTCGTACACTAAGTCGATCGGGGCGGAATTAATCGTGCATCGCAACGAAGGGGCGATCGCAGGCGGCGCCAATCCCTTCGCACTTGGTACGCAGAAGTGCTGCGGCCTGCTAAAGACAAAATCTCTGTTGGACGCTTTGCGGAAAGGCGGTTTCAACGCCGCCTTCGGCGGTGCGCGACGCGACGAAGAAAAATCGCGCGCGAAAGAGCGGATTTACTCTTTCCGCGACGCGCACGGGCAATGGGATCCAAAGAATCAGCGCCCGGAATTGTGGAATCTCTTCAATTCGCGCATCGACAAGAACGAAAGTATCCGGGTCTTCCCGCTTTCGAATTGGACCGAACTCGACATATGGCTGTATATCCACGTCGAAAACATTCCGATTGTGCCCTTGTATTTTGCCAAGCCGCGCGAGGTCGTAATCCGCGGCGGTTCGCTTGTGCTTATCCATTCCAGAGACAAAATTCTGCCGGGTGAGACCTCACAGATTGTGAATTGCAGGATGCGCTCGCTTGGCTGCGTGCCGTGCACTGGCGCAATTCGGTCTGACGCGGATACCCTGCCGAAAATTATTGAAGAAATGGTTTCGTTCCGCCGGTCGGAACGAGAGAACCGGGCCATCGATCACGATGAGGAAGGTTCGATGGAGCTAAAGAAACGGGAGGGCTATTTCTGATGGGCTCCATTCCGGTTATTCACGAATCTTTCGAGCAATTCCTGGAGGCCGACCTGGGGAAAGAATTGTTGCGATTTACAACGGCCGGAAGCGTCGACGATGGAAAATCCACTCTCATTGGCAGGCTCTTGTACGACGCAAAAGGTGTGTATGAGGACCAGCTTGCCTCAGTCAAGAAGAGCCGTGTGAATCGGTCGAGTGGCCCGATCGATTTCTCGTTGCTGACCGATGGTCTGCGTGTGGAACGCGAGCAAGGCATCACGATCGATGTTGCCTACCGGTATTTCGCGACGGCGCGCCGCAAATTCATTATCGCGGACACGCCCGGCCACGAACAGTACACCCGCAATATGGCGACGGGCGCGTCTACCGCCTCCCTTGCGGTGATTTTGCTGGACGGCAGCAAGGGCGTGTTGCCGCAAACGAGGCGGCATACCTATATCGCATCGTTACTAGGTATCCCGAACGTCCTGGTGGCTGTAAACAAAATGGATCTTGTCGGCTATTCGGAAGCGATATTCCTCCGGTTGCAGCAGGAATTTCTTTCGCTCGTGGAACCGCTGAACTTTTCGCTCGTACAGTGTGTGCCCGTAAGTGCTCTGGAAGGCGACAACATTGTCGATCGCAGTATGAGAACGGATTGGTATTCCGGGCCCACCCTATTGGAGCATCTAGAATCCGTTCCGGTGCGAGCGGCTTCGGCTCTGCCTGCTTTCCGGTTTCCCGTCCAGTCGGTGATCCGGCCAGATTCCGCGTTTCGCGGATTCGCGGGGCAAATCGCGGCAGGAACGATTCATCCGGGAGATCTGGTTGTGGCATTGCCCTCGAAGCAATCCACGCGCGTGCAGTCGATCGTCACGTTTGACGGCGAATTGGATGAAGCGACGGCGCCGCAGTCGATTACGCTGAAATTGGACGACGAGATCGATCTCAGTCGTGGCGATATGCTGGTTTCGCCCTCGCGGCTGCCCGCGATTTCCAATCGATTCAGCGCTTCGATGGTTTGGCTCCACGAACAGCGGCTGCGCAAAGACTTTGGATACTTGCTGAAGCACACGACGCGACAGGTGAAAGCGCGTGTAACGGGCATCAGCCATCGCATCGACATCAACACGCTCGCGCAGGAACCCGCGAGCGACTTGTTTATGAACGGCATTGCGTCGGTCCAGATAGAAACGACCACGCCTCTCTTCTTCGATCCGTATTCCCTGAATCGCGCCACCGGCAGCTTTATCCTGCTGGATCCACTTTCAAATGCCACCGTCGGCGCAGGCATGATTCGCGAGGATTTGACCCCTCAGCAGGTTTCGAACGGACAACCTGTGTCTGCAGCGGAAAAAGCGGCACGGTACGGACACCGTCCTGGAGTCTTTCTGCTGCCGAATCGCGCGTCGCTCACCGATACTGCGGAACGAGCGCTGTTCAAGAACGGATTTGCAACGATCACTATCGACGGCGATCAGATTCCTCCAGCGTACCTGCCGTCTCTCCTCGCCTCCGTTTGGTCCGCAGGATTGGTAGTTCTTCTGATTATCGACAAGCCGTCGCGCCAGCTCGTCGATGCGCTCAAGCGTGTCGCCGGAGGTTCGCTATTTGAAATGGGCCTGGATTCGGATCGCAAGAATCGCGAGGAAATCGCCGCGCAGATCTTATCGCGGG
>DATEWL010000428.1:0-4976 GCA_035258025.1 Candidatus Acidiferrum sp.
CGGAGAGGTCGAATGACACGACGATTCTGCCTGACCCTCGATTTGAAGAACGATCCCCAGCTGATTGCGGAGTACAAGCGTTACCACGAGAAGATCTGGCCCGAGATCACGAAAAGCATAAAAGACTCCGGAATCGAAGACATGGAGATCTATCTGCTTGGCACGCGCATGTTCATGGTGATGGAAGTAAGCGAGAAATTCTCTTTCGAGGCCAAAGCGAAAGCGGATCGCGAGAATCCGAAGGTTCGCGAGTGGGAAGAATTGATGTGGAGATTTCAAAAGCCGCTCGTTAATGCCAAGCCCGGCGAGAAGTGGCTGCTGATGGAAAGAATCTTCAAGCTTGAAAAATAAGTTGGAGTAGCCGAATATGCGTCGGCTTGATTTGTGTCGAGATTTGCCGACGCAAGTCGTTCTAGAAACGGAAACCTTTCTGTTTGGAGGCAGTTGCCATGGGATCAAATCGTATATTGCGGCGCGATTGGCTGTTGGGCACGGGCGCTTCGCTAGCCACGCTCGCAGCTGCTTCCGGTAACGCGGCCGCATTTGGAAAACCTGCGATCCCAGCGCCGCAGCCACAAGCTTCTTCCGAAGCAGAGGATGCCGATCGCGTTCGCCGCATGAAGTGGTGGCACGAAGCGCGCTTCGGCATGTTCGTTCACTGGGGCTTGTACAGCGTTCTCGGCCGGCATGAATGGGTCATGGAAGAAGAAGGCATCCCGGTGAGTGAGTACGAACTGCTGGCGAAACGCTTTCAGCCGCAGCCGAATGCCGCTCGTGCCTGGGCCAAGCTGGCCAAAACAGCGGGCCAGAAATACATGGTGATGACCACCAAGCATCACGAAGGGTTTTGCAATTTCGATACGAAGCTCACAAACTACTGCGCGCCACAACAAGGGCCGGGGCGCGATCTCGTGCGGGAATATGTGGAAGCGGCGCGAGCCGAAGGCCTGCACGTCGGCTTCTATTATTCGCTAATGGATTGGCATCACCCGGATGGCGCACGCTGTGCCACCGATCCGGAAGCGCGCAAGCGATTCGTCGAGTATACCCACGGCCTCATCCGCGAGCTGATGACCAACTACGGAAAAATCGATGTGCTGTGGTACGACGTGGATTGGCCGCTTACTGCTGAGCAATGGGAATCCGAGCGCATGAACAAGATGGTTTTCGGGCTTCAGCCGGACATCATTGTGGACAACCGCAACGGTTTGCCGGGCGATTTCTCAACCCCCGAACAGGAAATCGTCGCGGAGAAAGTAAGCCGTTCGTGGGAAAGCTGCATGACGCTGAATGATAGCTGGGGCTACCACCGGGCCGATGACAATTGGAAGAGCTCGAAAACCATCGTGCGGAATCTGGTTTCTTGTTCGCGCGATGGCGGCAACTATCTTTTGAATATCGGTCCGAAGCCGGATGGCTCGATTCCCGAAGAGTCGGTGCGCGTACTCACGGATGTTGGCCAGTGGATGTCGCGGAATGGCGCATCGATTCACACCACGGATCGTTGTCAGGTGCACGCTTCCGAGTTTGCCGGCTTTACACGCCAGGGAAACACGCTTTACATGCATGTTTATTTCTGGCCGGGTGAGACGGTTGCATTGGCAGGGCTCATGACCAAAGTAAAATCCGCGCGGCTTTTTGCATCCGGCAATGAGGTCAAGTTCGAACAGGATCGCTTTCGTGTGAGATTTACGGGCTTGCCGACCGACGCGCCGGATCATCCTCTCACCACCCTCGCGATTGAATGCGAATCAGAGCCAATTCAAGACACTAGATTTGTTCGTGTCCAAAGGCCGCGCAACGGCGTTGGCGTTTAATCACCTCATTCTTCCTATAAACAAGCAAGCGAGTCGCAGAGACGCGAGCTCTATTCCGAGACGCGCAGCAGCACCACGCCATGCGGCGCCACGCGCGCTTTGTAACTATTCGGCAGCGCGCCGAGATCTTTGGCGGCCCAAATGTCGCGCGCCTTCACGCCACCCTTGAAACCCACTTCGTGGAAATTGATTTCAATGTTCTGCGGCCAGTCGAAGCGGTTGAAAATGCCGATAGCTTTTGAACCGTCCGCTAGCGGGCGCGCCCAAATTTCTTGCGTGCCCTCCGCCCAAACACGGTCTGCTTGTTTGCCAAGGCGGTCCTGATCGACTGCGAGCACCTCGCGATTCGTCAGCAGAGCGATCGTCTCGGGTTTCATGGCGCTCAAGTCGTTGCCTGCAAGAAGCGGCGCGGCCAGCAAAGCCCAAAGGCTCATGTGCGTCCGGTATTCCTCCAAATTCATCCCGCCGTTTCCCACTTCGAGCATGTCCGGATCGTTCCAGTGTCCCGGTCCGGCGTACTTCGCAAGGCCCGCCTGGCCAAAGCCGATCTGCGTCATGCTCGAATATTTGTCCGAGATGTCTCCCGTAGTCCGCCAGGCGTTTCCGCCCACAGAAGCGCCCCAGCGCCAAACCGCGTCCGCGCCATACTGGCAAAGGCTGTAGACCATCGGCCGGCCTGTTCTCAGCAGGGCTTTGTGCATTTTCTCGTAGGCATCGACCATCAATTTGTGCGCCGCTTCCGGCGAATCAGCCGCCTCCATGATTTTGCCGAAGCTGCACAGATCGTACTTCAGATAATCCATGCCCCATGCCCCGTACGTTTGCGCGTCCTGTTCTTCGTGGCCGTAGCTACCCTCGAACTTGGCGCACGTTTTCGGTCCCGGTGAGGAGTAAATCCCCAATTTCAGGCCCTTCCCGTGGACATAATCAGCGAGTGCCTTCATGTCTGGGAACCTGCTGTTGGCATGAATGACGCCTTGTGCGTCGCGCTCTGCCTGCCAGGTGTCGTCGATGTTTATGTAGACGTATCCCGCGTCACGCATTCCGCTCGAAACCATCGCGTCGGCTTGTGCGCGCACGGTTGCGTCATCGATTTTTCCCGCAAAATGATTCCAACTATTCCAACCCATGGGCGGCGTGGCGGCCACAGTCGAAGTCTGGGCTAGGCTCTTCGGCGCCATGAAGAGCAGCAGCAGACTGAACGCCACGCTAAGCTGTTGCGCGAATGAACTTCTGTGCTTGAAATTGCATTGCATAAGCACTCTCTTTCTTGACGCGCCGGGATGGAACGTAACCTGTCGCGACGACTCATTTCCGGTTTCGTCTCGATGCGCGGCGCGCTATCTTATACAAATTCCGTGCTAACGAGTGGTGCGTTCTTTGGGCGCAGGCCATGGTGAATGCTCCGCTAACTCTCTGGCATCCTGCTCGGCAAGAGCCAGTAGATTTCCCGCCCGCTTAGCAAGTGACCAGCCTTTGGCTTACCAGTAGCTAGGTAGGAACTGGACTGTAGGTATATCTACTGTATTGACCTCTTTAGGACTCGGACGTATCCCTACCGTGCCCTCAAGGAGGCTACCCCTATGGAACGCTTTCTAATCTGCAACAACCCCGGATGTCGCTTTGTCCTCGACCGGCGTGTAAACGGCAAATCGCCGGATGGCGCTCAGCTCATCCTCAAGAAATGCCCAGCGTGCGGTGGCGATTGGTCGTCCACTTGCCCTTCGTGCGCCCATTCCCTGGCGGTGAAATTGGTGGGCGGACTGCCGCACCCCGTCTGCTGCAACCACAAGCCGGCTGCGAATGCCAGGGCTGCTTAGTTTTCACGACCCAAATCGTCTAGCCCACTCGAACTTGGGAAGAAATCGCGCGGGCCGGGCTATTCGTAATTCGTGAAGCCGGCTGGAGAAACGCCGGGCTTTTCGTCAGATCCTGCGCAAAGGGGAAGTCGGCGCCATCATCTCGTGCGTTCAGCGAGTACTGCCAACTAGAAGCTGGGAAACCAGAAGCTGAGTCAGCGCAGGTCCCCCGGTACTCCCGTCACAGAACGGCACAGCCATACTCGCGTTCACCGAAGACGCCGCGGCACGCCTCCTGGCCTATGAATCGAACGTGTTTCGCGTCGCAGATGCCGAGGACCTCGACTGAATCGATCACGCCATGCAGATCCAGCGAGTTTCCCAATGCGCCGCGAATATCCACTGCCTACCCTCATCACACGTTATCGGCTCGCCAGGAAACAGTTCATCGTGCTAACTCGCGGAGAGAGCCGCGGAGCGTGGAGCCGGCGTGAGCATGGCGAGCGAGCCAATTCTCTCCCCTTTGGACCGCGAGGTCGTGTTTGGCTCCGTTAGCGCATGCTTTTCAGCCAATGCAGTTAGCAGATTCTGCATTCAATCGAAAAATCGACTTATTTTTGGTGTTCGGCAATCCGCGGAGGATTGCTCATCGCATTCGTTAAGTTTCGCTTAAGATTATCTTCAATTCTTACAGTTTGACACCCCGCTGTACGCTTTGTAGTCTTCGACACTCGTGACCCCGTGGAGGGCTACCGCTCGAATAGCAGGCTGTGGCATCGTACTAACCTCATACAAAAGGACCGTCCACGATAGGTGAACCGTAGGCACGGCTGGATCCTAATGCCCAAGAATAATAAAAGCCGGTGCAACGCATGAGAACCGAGTCTCTGAAATCAAGGGGCCGCAGACCGGTCCCCACAGATGACGTTCTTCTCACAGAAGAGCAAGTTCCTATAGCTGTGGAGGATGTACTCACGGCGACCCAATTTGTCGACATTCACACGCATTTGTATCCGCCGGCATTTGGCAAGATTGGGCTGTGGGGCATCGACGAACTCCTGACCTATCATTATCTCGAAGCAGAATTCTTTCGATCTTCGAAGACCACACCGCAGCAATACTGGGCGCTTTCCAAGCGAGAGCAAGCCGATGCCATCTGGCGGACTCTGTTCGTCGAAAATACACCCTTGTCGGAAGCCACGCGCGGAGTGATCGCTGTGCTACAGGCATTCCAATTGGCTACAGACCGATCCGGATTGGCCGAGGCAAGAGCCTTCTTCAAAGCGCAACCCGTCGAAAGCCACGTTCAACGAGTGCTTAAGATGTCGGGCGTCAGCATGGTGGTCATGACGAACGATCC
>DATEWL010000429.1:0-2005 GCA_035258025.1 Candidatus Acidiferrum sp.
GGCCGATCCCGCGACGGCCGATAGCGACTCCTCGATGCGCGTGAAAACTGGGCCATGACCGCAAACACCCGTAAGAAGAACGAGCCCTTCCTGTCCTGGTTCAAGAAGCAGGTGGGGCGCGTGCCACGGGGTCTTCGAGGCACGGGGTGAAGCCGAGCGCGAGTGGCAAGGCCTGCCGCCATACTCGTGGGCTGATGTACGCAACCGAATGCCGTCTCGCCGGGCGCTCGCTGTCTGGTCGAAGAGATCTCCTTAGTGCTTCTTGCGCTCTCCGAGGATCTCTATTTGACGAATAAACTGCTCGGCATATTGTTCCGTCCCAGTGAAGTCTTGCTCATCGGCACCCAAAGTATGGTGCCTAGTGAATATCTCCTTTAGCCGGTCCAAGAATTTTGGTTCCGATTCGGCCATATGTGCAATGAGGACTTGCAAGATTCGTTCGTGCGCCAAAACGCGGCGTTCAAGATCGGTGTTTTCAATGACCATGGTGCGTCTCCAACAGGTACTCGGGTAATCGGTTGACTACATTCCGCGCGATTTCGCGTTGCGATGCGCCGGTCGCCGACCCGGAACCGGCTGTCAACCGCGCCTTGGCAGCCGAAATGCGGAAAGTCTATTCGAGCTGTGCAATCTCTGCGATGCTTGCGCTGATGATATCTCCCATCGGGTCGATTCCTATCTGCGAGGTAAGCTGCGAACATGATACCATCACAGAGGTCGCTGGCGACGGCGAAATTTTAATTATGCTTTCAGCTCGTGCGCCGTGTGCCGCTGCTTCTTGTGAACGCGGCGGTCGCCTTCAAGAATGGCGTCGATCCACGCCATATAAGGCCCCAGCTTCTTCGCGCCGGCGGTAGCCGGGCGGAACTGAAAAACTCAGCATCTTCGTGATTGTATTGCGGTGAACGCCAAACCACTTCGCTGCTTCTCTGCGGCTAAGCCTGTCAACCATCACCGCAAGTCTGATCTTGGCATAAAGTTCCACTGTGAACATCCTTCCAGCCCCTCAATGCCGGTCAGCGGCATCTTTGCGCCGCTTTCAAAGCGCAGCGCCAAGCCGGTTCAGTAGTACACTTTGCCTCCGCGATTTAACCGGCCTTCACCGGGGGTCCCGATTTTCGGAAAAGGGCAAACCCGCTCCCGATAGCCAGGCGAGTCCCTAACCCTCAACAAGGAGAATGAATCGACATGACAGAGGATAAGTTCGAGGCGCTAATCAACGGACAAAAAATTCCTCGGGGGCGCCTCGCTGAGATGTTCGATGAGCTGACAGAAACTTGCTACGAAAAGGCCAAGCACTATCGGAAATTCGAAGGCGCAGAAAGCGCCTTGGAGTGGGAAGAAATGGAAGAATTACTTCGTCGGATACGGGCAATACTAAGGGAAGGTATGCCACCATCCCTTTGAAAATGATCGAATGAAAACCGCAATCATACTCGCCCTCGCCCTGGCCGAGACCCCGCCATGGCGATCGCAGCGGCATCGGCTGACGGCAAGGATGTTTTCGGCAAAAATGGGTTATTCGACGAGTTGAAAAAGGCCTTGGCCGAGCGAATGAGAATGGCGCCGAGGCTGATGTCCAGCGGCGGCTTCGGCCATCTCTCGAAAAACGACTTCATGCTTTCCCGCTCCACCGCCTCGGTTTGGCCCGATGAAGCTGGCGGCTGTCATGATCGTGATCGGTTGCCGGTGCGATCTCGTTTGGCACTGCGGGCGCAAAGGCAATGGCGACGGCAAAGCCAACCATGGTAATGACGAACGGGGCTACTATAACAGCGGTTAAAAGTTGTTCCATTTTGTCCACTCCAAAACGAGGCGGGTGTAACCCGGTTTGAGGTTTATGCCGGCGGAACCGGGCGGTTGCAGCCGTCCGGCCCCAATGGTGGTTAGAAGTGGAGTTCCGCCGGCGCGATTCCACGATGATGCGTGCGATTTCGCTTGACTAGGGCTTGAAGCAGAGCATTGCCTGGCACCTTGCCGATCGAGAGGCATTCGGTTGCCATTG
>DATEWL010000430.1:0-2918 GCA_035258025.1 Candidatus Acidiferrum sp.
CTCAGCACTGAGTCGGCTGCAAGCGACGGCTGCGGTAAAAAGATCGCGCGACGATGAAAATCGCTAGCGCCGTTAGCAGGGCTATGGCAGAAGACCAAATCCACGTTCCGCCGTCGGCACTAAAGATAAAATCCCACACCAGAAACAGGCTCCACCACAATTGCATCATGCGGTCATCGTCATAAGCGCCGAGGTTGACGAGCGAAATTCCGAAAGCGCTCGCGCGTAGGGCGTGAAGCTCATGAGGAAAGCGGCGACAGCCAGGAGAAAAATTCCGGGCGCATAGTCCGCGCTCCAACATAGCGTCTTGCGCCAAGTGGATGTTTTGCCGCTCAGTTGTGCGGGCCAAAGCTCCAGAGTTAGCAGTCCAATAAGTGCGAAAACGGCAGCCAGAATCGCCAAGCCCCCAAATCCTTGCAAAAGCTTGCTGTCCCTGCGAGATTCCATCTCGCGTGCGCGCATCTCGGGATTGTGCCACGGCACCATCGCGTGAAGCTTCTTGTCCACATCCAACTCTCGATCGGCCGCTTTTTGCGCGTCTGCCATCCGCCCCGCGCCTTTGTACAAGCTCTGCATATCGTGAGCGGCGGTCCTAGTGAGGGCATAACCAATCATCTTTTCAATTCTTGTCTCGCTCTCGCCCACCATTCTTTGGCCGAACGAGTCTACCTCGCCTGCAATGGCCTCCGCCTTTTGGGAGTCACCCGCCGCAAAGGCCTTTTGCGCTTCCTGAGACCGGGTCTCCGCATACAACCGCATGTTCATCAGATTCGGTATAGCGTGCGAAGCCAGTCCGGAGAGCACCACCGTTGGCGACATGTCCCTCTCGCGGTTCCACATTGCGCCCGCAAGCTCCGCGTGTCGCTGGTAATAACTGTCATATCGTGGTGCCGCAAACGCTTGCGCCATCAACGCCATCCACGCGGGATCGCGTTCCAGATTGGCTTCGAGCTCTGTCGTTGTCGGCGACCGGTGCTGATAAATCGCGTCGATTCTGGGCCTCGCTAGGGCATCCGCCATCAGGAAATACGGCACGGCGTTCCCCGGATCGGCTGCACGCAGACGTTCGAGCTGTTCCTTCCGCGGCGTAACGTAGATCGGCCAGTTCGTCCTCGCTCCATAAATCCACACGTAATGTGGATCCAAGGCCACCGCTTGGTCGGCCAGCCGTTCAAATCGACGGGCGGATTCCTCCGGCTCGTGGTCCTCGTCCGACCAGGACAACGCCACAAACGCTAGCGTCGCCGCGTCCTGTTCCTTCTCGGCCCGTTCTACCATTTTCGTCAGCATGCGCCGGTCCGTGGCCCCTACGTCAAAGTGGTGCCAGCTCGCCAGCACCGTTCGAACCGCTTCGCGTCCCCCCGGCTTAAGAAGGAGCACGGCAGCCGTCGCCAGCACTACCGCCGTAAAAACTCGTGACCTCCTCGGGAGCATCGAAGGCCCATCGATAGAGGATCCGCCCGAAAGGGAACTGCCCGCCGGAAGTTTCATCCACTTCCAAGCACTCGAAAGCACCGAACGTGAGAAGAGCATAATTCCTCCGAACGACCACTTCACCGTTTCAAACGCACTCCTCGTCTCATCAATCTCCGCCGCGATGGCCAATCCCCACGCGCGGTTTTCCTTCGGCCAATGTCGCACTGCGAACCCCAACAGCCATCGCGCAAAGCGAGCCACGACTGGTCTCTCTTGATTTGCCACGCTCATGCCTCGTGCTCCGCGGGCTTCCAGAAGCATCGTTCCTGCGCCGTGCGAATCTCTTCCCGAGCCCACTCCCGCGCAGTTCCGGAAAGCCGGTAAAGATGCCGCGGCGGCCGCCCGGGAGTCTTCGCCTCCTCCCAGCGCGTTTCCAGCCAATGCAATTTCTCAAGCCGCATGAGAATCGGATAAAGCGTCCCCGAGGGAATGCTCGTGCTCTTGCTCAGCGAATACCCGTGCTGCCATTGTCCTGGCCGGGTCAGCAAAGCGTCGAGCACCGTCAATGTCTGTTTCGAGAGTCGAATCCGCACGCCCATATTTTAAGTCTATATAGGTAGATATAAATGTCAATCGCCTTTTTTCCCTCTCGCCGTCAAGTCCTTAACCTTTCGTTTCGACATCTTTTCCGCACGTGCCCGCCTCCCGCGGTCATTTTGCGGCGTGTGGTAGAATGGTTTGTTTAAGGACAGGCTGATTTACTCCATGGGAACGCCAGAACAACCTCTCACTCACGTCTCCGAGTTCGATGACGAAGACGAATACCACCCGGAACCTGAGCCTGAACCGCTGCCGCCAACCTGGATGGACGGCAGCCTGCGCATCGGCATCCATGCGTCTATCGCTGGAAGTTACCTAACCGCGCTCGAATCCGCGCGTAAGCTGGGCTGCAACGCGCTTCAAATCTTCTCCGCAAGCCCGCGTATGTGGCAGGGCGGACCGGCACGCATCCCCGAAGCAGACGCTGCCGCCTTTCGCGCCCGCCGCGCCGAACTCGGCCTCGGTCCGCTCGTCATTCACGCTAACTATCTGATCAATCTCGCGGCCGCGCAGCCCATGCTGCGAACTCGCTCCATCCAAGCCTTCCATGATGAGCTTGTGCGCGGCGTAGCGCTCGGCGCCGATTTTCTGGTGGTTCATCCTGGCTCGCGCGGAGAAGCGACGTCCGAGCAAGCCGTCTCCACCGTCATCGAATCCGTGAAGCAAGGCTCCAAGCGAATTTCTCTCGGCAACCTGCGCATTCTCGTCGAAAACACGGCAGGGATGGGAGTCGCCGTTGGTTCGCGTCTCGAAGAAGTTGCGGAGATTCTCGCTGGCCTCAAAGATGTGCCTGCAGCCGCCTGTCTGGACACCGCGCATCTCTTCGCCGCGGGCTACGACATCAAAAGCGAAACCGGCCTGACCTCGACAATCGACGTAATCGACACGACGATTGGCCTCAA
>DATEWL010000431.1:0-8057 GCA_035258025.1 Candidatus Acidiferrum sp.
GCTCCGCTGCTGGCGACTGCCGGAGTATTGATGGGCTTGCGCGGAATCCTGGGCGCGGCGCTCGTCTTCCGGCCGCGCTGAAGTTCTGCGGCCGCTTTCCCGTCTCAATATTCTCTATGCTTCAGATATAATCCGCAGAACGAACGGCCCTCTCTGCTTCTGCAACCGCGCTGAGGCGATCGTTTGGCCCACGCCACAGGAAAAGGAGACGCACATGCTAAAGGAATTCAAAGAATTTGCCATGCGCGGCAACGTGCTGGACATGGCCGTCGGCATCATCATCGGCGCGGCCTTCGGAAAGATCGTTACGTCGTTTGTCGAGGACGTCATGATGCCGCCCCTCGGGCGGCTCGTTGGACCCGTCGATTTCTCGAACCGATTCGTCAGTCTCTCCACCGCGCACTATGACACAGTTGCGGCGGCCAAGGCGGCGGGAGTGCCGACACTTAACTACGGAACTTTTCTGAATAATGTCATCAATTTCCTGATCGTTGCGTTCGCTGTGTTTCTTCTCGTCCGAATGGTGAATCGCTGGACAACGAAGCCGGCCACTCCCGTTGCGCCGACAGTCAAGGACTGTCCGCAATGCGCGATGAGCATTCCAATCCAGGCTAAGCGCTGCGGCCACTGCACGACGCAGCTCTCTTAAGACTAGATTCCGGCTTTAGAGGAAAAATTCCTGCGTACGGCAAGCAACCTCAAGAGGACGGTGTTTTCTTCGATTGGTTTCCTTCAAGGTGTGCCCGCAGCCGCTTGACGACCGCGTCTTCCTGCCCTTCTTCGATCTCTTTCTTAACTTCCTCGAGGGCGAAGTGCACTACATCGTGATGGTGCAGCTCCTGCGGCGCCAGGACATCGCTGAAGCGCAGCCATAGCCGGTGCAGAAGATTGACCTCATTGGCGGTCAGGTTAGGAGCGTGTGGCCCAAGGACCTTGTAAATTTTGTCGCCGTTGGGCAAATGAATTTCGAGGTTGAATTGCGGCTTGATGTCGCCCAGTTTTTCCCAGGCTTCGCCAATCTGTCGGGCCTGCTCTTCGGTGTTGTCCTTCGCCGAGCGGCCAATCACAATTGTGCTGGACTGGAGCGAAGCGCCCGCCCGCAGGATGCCTTCCCAAAGGTCATTCGACGCAACAACCGCCAGCCGGATCGATTTCCCTCGCTTTTCGGCCATAGAAAGGGCCTGCGAAAAAAGATGTTGCTCGATGCTGCCGAACAGTTGATCGGCGTCCAGTTCGTTTTCGCCGGAAGCTGAGCGACGCAACAAGCGAACATGCAAAACAACCACGTCGCGCCGCCCCGGTTTGATGCGATCGAGGACGTTTCCCAGGTGATAGAGATTGAAGTGGTTGCTCACGGGTACCAGAATGTTGCCGGGCCGTGCGCCTACTGCTTCAGGTGTCAGCTCGGATTCCAGTTCGAGATTGAACTGGTCCATTTCCATGGCGTGGGCCCCGCCGCCTCGGTGAGCGCGGCGCTCGGAGATGGTGAAAACGATGAAGAGTAGGACAGAGAATGTCCCGCCAGCCATGGTGGCAACCGGCTTGGTGAAAAGGTTGACGACGGCGATGAGGAAAAGCGTCAGTGTGATCAAGCTGAGTCCGACGGGGATCTGCACCCCGCGAATATAAAAATTGAACGGCACCTGGAACTCGCGCACTCCGGGGCGGGTGTATCGAAGCACGAGAACGGCCAAGCCGTTCATCGTGAAGCTCCAGATGACCCCGAACGCGTACAGGTTCGCGAGAAAGGTGACATCGCCCCGGCTGATAAAAATCGTGATAATTTGCAGCAAGACGACGATATTAATGATGCGGTAGCTTGTGCCGAATCTCGGATGAGGCTGCCGGAACCATGAACTGAGAACGCCGTCCTCGGAAACGCGGTTTAGCACACCGTTCGAGCCGACGATGGCGGTGTTGACCGCGCCTGCCAGGATCAGAGTGCCCACCACGACCACGAATGCGTGAAAAATTAGCCGCGCGATGAGCGGCCCGTGCAAGCTCATCGCCAAGCCGCCGATAAGATTTTCCAGGTAGTTCTGCCGCACGCTGTCTGGAATGATCATCACGGCAAAGAAAGAAACCAGCGACGTGAAGACCAAGCTGTAAACGAAGATGACCAGTCCGGCCTTTTTCAGATTTGGCAGTTTGGGACTTTCAATCTCGCGATAAACTTGCGCGAGTGACTCCTCTCCGCTCATTGCAAGGACCGAGTGCCCCAACGCGATAAAGATCGCGATGATTCCGAACATGTGCGGAAGCGGACTGCCCGCAAGCCAGCCGAGCGCGCTGGCGTTTAAACGAAGGTTACGCGGGTGCGGCCAAGGCGGGAGCGCTGAGTGCCGCAGGACCGCGGTGTAAATGCACCACGTGATCAAAAGCACCACCATCACCGTCACCAGCTTCATGATGAGCAGCGCTTTTTCGCTGGACTCCGGGATGCCCTTGGTGTTCTCCCACCAAAAATAAACCGTAACCAGAATCGCAAAACCCGCGGCGATAAAGTCCACCTGGTTCGGTGTGAGTGCGTTTCCGAGATGCGAATACTGCAGCAGCTCGCTGATCAGCCCGGCCAGATATTGCCCGGCCGCGACGCCGCTGATGGGGCCGGTGAGAATGTAGTCAAACATCAGCGCGGAAACGCTGAATTTTGCGAGAGTTCCACCGAGGGACTGCTTGACTGCGCGGTAAACGCCGCCGCGCACGAACATGCTGCAGCTCTCTACGTATACCGCGCGCACCGCGTATGAAAACAGCATGATGGCCAGAATGAACCAGGGCGCGGTCTTGCCGATGTAGCCTTCCGCTTCGCCGCCTGCGTAATACGCCGAGGAAGCCAAGTCGTTTAAAACAATAGCGGCTGCCCGCCAAAAGGAAATAAATGTGAGGAGAGCGGTAGTCGCGACAATGACGCGCGGAATACCATTGCCTCGGCTGCCTGCGGCAGCAGGGGTGTTGGAGGAGCTGCTCATGTACGGGTGATCTCGATCAGCGGATTAAAATGCTCGCACTTTTTGGACGTGAAGTCTAGCCGAACGGTCTTTTTGTTCACGCTGAAACGATTTAGGATGCGGCGGTACGAAACGCCTTGGCACACTCGGCGCAGGGGCAGATGGCGCGCAGATGCTCATAGCTATAGATGCCCGTGGAGTGGCCATCCGTGAAGCTGATTTGCACGGCGTAGTTGCCTACGACGGTGGCCGCTTGCGCGCTTGGCTTCGGTTTGAACATCGGCAGTGCAGGAAAAGCGTTGCTTCCAGGCGCTGCGGCAGCGAAAGCTTCTTTTTTGTCGCGCTCGTCATTGCATGTGGCGCAGGGACATTCTTCGCGCAGGTAAGCGAAATCGTAGTGGCTGGCGTGGCCGTCGGCCCAGGTGATGTCGACCCCAGCGCCGGTCTTTATGTGCACCTTCACAGTGGACGGCTTCCTTCGTGGATCGAGTGGAATGGGCATGCGCGAGGACGACGTCAGCTTTTCGGTTTGCCGTTGCAGCAATCGCCGGGCGGAATGGGATTTCCGTGTGGGCAAGTGTTGGGATGACCGAGGAACGTGCAAATGCGCTGATCGAGTTCGGGGCTAATGATGTGTTCGAACCGACATGCTTGCGTATGGGCCTCGGTGTCGTCTACGGAGAAAGTGTCTTTAAAGAGGCGTTCGGCCAGCCGATGCCGGCGCACGACGCCCCGCGCGCGTTGGCTGCCGACTGGCGTAAGTTGCGCCTCGCCGTTTTGCAGTTCGACCAGATGCCGTTCGCTCATGCGGCTCAATGTTCTTGCCGCTGGCTCACCGGGGAGAACGGGAAGTTCGCCAGCGGGTCCGGTAGCTTGCAGCGCTTTAATGTTCGCCGGCTTGCCCTCTTCGCAGCAAATCCAGATTTGCTCAAGCAGGTGGTCGAAGCGAATCTCGTCATCGGGCGAAGCCGGAGTGCAGCAATCGGCGGTGTCCGCGAGCGGACAGGCAAGAGGATGGCCGGGCCCGTGTTGTGCGGTGTCAAAATGCAGGCGCCCGTGGGCGAGCTCGATGCGGCGATCGGCCTGGCGTGCGATATCCGGGTCGTGCGTGACCATAAGAATCGTATGGCCTGCATCGTGCAACTCGCGAAAGATTTTCAGGACGATTTCTTCGTTTGCTTCATCCAGGTTACCGGTGGGCTCGTCGGCCAAGATGATTTTCGGCTGATTAATCAGCGCGCGCGCGATGGCTACGCGTTGCTGCTCGCCGCCGGAGAGTTGTGCTGGGAGGTGCGTTATGCGCTCGCCCATGCCGACGCGGCGCAAAACTTCTTCTGCCTGCTTTTCGTCGGTCACACTGTGAAAATATTGCGCCAGCATGACGTTTTCGACCGCGTTCAAATACGGCACGAGATGAAATTGCTGAAAAACGAAGCCGACTTTTTCGGCGCGGTAGCGAACCATCTCATTTTCGCTGAGTTTCGAGAGGTCGATGCCATCCACGACGACGCGGCCAGAATTCAGTTTGTCTAGGCCGCCAAGAATGTTGATGAGCGTGGTCTTGCCCGAGCCAGATGGACCCATGAGCGCTACCCATTCGGCTGCGCCCACGTTGAAACTGAGATCATCGATAGCGCGCAGCGCGCCGTATTTCTTGACGAGGTTCTCAATGGAGACCTGCGGCGCCGCCGTTTTCTCCTCCGGCAGAATCTGGACAGGAGCGCTCACGCTTCACCTCGAAAAACCGAAGCGGGACGAACGCTGGCAAGCCGCCGCAGCGGGTACGCGCTGAGAATCGCGACAATGGTTGTGAGTGCCACAGATACAGGATACACAATCAGCCGCGGCTGCGCCGCCACCCCAAACACCTGCTTGCCCAACCAAATCGAAAGAAAAATCCCCGCCGCCGCGCCAATCACTCCCCCCGCAAGACCGAGCAGCGCTGCCTCCATCATAAAAAGACGCAAAACGCGTCGCGTCGCGCCACCGATGGCCTTCATCAGGCCGACGTCATTTTTGCGCTCCATGGCGACATTCGTCATGGCGGCCATGACGCAGAGAGCGGTGAGAATCAGAACAACGGCAACGGTAAAGTTCAGCAGCCCGGAGATGCGGCCATAGATTTTCGCCTGAGCGTCGGTGAATTGGCGAATCGGGCGGACGCCGAGATCGGGAAATTGCTCTTGTAGGGCGCTCACGTACTCGTCGATTTGCTTGGGAGTGCCCGGAACCAGGATCTCGACATCGCTAATGCGACCGGGCAGATTTGCCAACCGCTGGGCAAAATCCAGCATTACAGTGACTTGACTATCCTCGGGCCCGCCCGTTTCGGCGAGCGACGAGACTCTGCACGTTCTCCTGCGGTCGGAGATAAGAATTGAGATCGTATCGCCGACATGCGCGTCCAATTGCTTTGCAAGCTGAGCGCCGAGCGTACACGGCAGATCTCCAGGAACGGCCAGGTTATACCCCGGGTCGTCGGGATTAGTAGGAGGTGGGATGATCCTGACGCTCACCTGGTGGACGCCCGTTCTGCCTTTGCCGGCAAGGATCGCATTTACAGGCGCGCCGCCCCGAGGCCCGCGGACACCGGCAATCACATAGAGGAAAGAAGTGGCTTCAGCCCCGGAAGGACCGATGGATTTCGAAATCGCATCCATGATTGAATCGTTCACCGTCGTGACCGAGTCCCCCGACGTTGCAGCTTTGTGTGAAATTATGACATTGGCGCCGAAGGCGCGGAATTCGGTGGTCAGCCGGCGCTTGGCGTCCACTTGAAGATTGAGGAGCGCGGCGGTTACAGCAGCGCCCGCGCCGAGAGCGAGCAGAATGACAAATAGGCGCCCGCGATTTGCCCCAAGCAGACGGCGTACGATGCGCCAGAACATGGCTCGATTGCCGCTGCGAGACGCGCTCATTATTCGCCTCGCAGGATTGGCGCCGGTTCGTAACGCGAAGCGCGGCGCAGAGGAATGGCGCTGCCAAGGAGCGTGACTCCTGCGGCGAGAGCGAGAACCGCAACAAGAACGAGCAGTGACGGCGCGGGAGCAACGCCGAAGATCTTTAGCCCAACTAGCCGTGCCAAAATAATCCCAAGCGAATAGCCGATGCCTCCGCCGACGAACGCGAGTAGAAGCTGCTCCGCTGCCAGAAGGAAACCGACCGTGCCCGAGCTTGCTCCCAAAGCTTTCATCAACCCAATTTCGGTACGCCGCTCAATCACCGAAGCCGCTGAAGAAGCCCCGACAGCCAGCGCCGCAGCCAACAGCGCCGCGAGCGTTACCATCCAGAGCAATGCTCGAACCCGCGTGAGGATGGTGCCTTCACCCTCGGCAACGCGCCGAATCACGCGCACATCCGTCCCCGGCAACACCTGCTTAATCGAGTACGCAATCGAGGAAACATACGGGCTGCACGACCACCGTTCGAATTCGTCGGCTTTCATCGTCTTGGGGTCGCGCCGCGCAAAATCATCTTCCGGCTTCGTCAAAGCACTCACATATAGTTTGCGGTACTGCCCCGGTTTGTCCGCAAGCTTCTGAACGCTGGCGAGCGGCATGAGTAGTGCCTCATCTTCTGGGCCGCCCGAGGACAAAATTCCTGTGACGTCGCACTGCTGCATGTTCTGAGAATTCCCGGCCGTCGCGACGCTGACAACCACCTGGTCACCGACTTTTATACTCCGGCGCGCTGCCAGCTTTTCGCCGACAACACACTCCGGAGGCGCGGGGAGGTAGGAGTGCCCCAACGGCGGCATTTCGATGCGCTCGAGGCGGCCCTCGTCGGAGAACCATTTCCCTTCGACATGAAACCAGGGGTTGGTTTTTGCGATCCCGGTGGCGAAAGTACCTCCGTCCGGCAATGGCACGCGATTCGCAGCCCACGTACCAATCAGCTGGATCTGCAGGTCCGGAAGTGAAGGACGGTGATCGCTGTACCACACATGGGGAAGCAACGTCGAGACTTCCAGAACAGGAGCAAACGCGATGATATTGTTATGCCAGAAAACTGTCTTGATTTTGGGGAGGTCCGCTTCGGGAAGATACGCGCCGGCGTTCACAGGCCGATAATCCACGCCACCAATCTCCAGCGGCAGCGAATCCGCCTGCGGCGTGACGAGCAAATTCGCGCCAAGGCTGCGAAACTCAGTTGCCAGCCGGTCGCCCACATCGAGCGAAACGCTCAACGCCGTCGTCACAACGGCCATGCCCAACGACAGCGCCGCGGCGGTCAGCACCTTGCGGCGCGGACGACGTGTAAAGGAATCGGCTACCAGACGTAGAAACATGGCGTTTGAATCCGCACCAGACAGGCACGATGTATCGTGCCCCTACTGCGGAATCTCCTTGGTCGCTTGTACGAGTGAAGAAACATCCAGAACTAAATCGGCCCCGTCCACATGCGACGGCACACCGATGGGATTGCATCCGCCTGCCTCGCCGATGGTCGGCACGTAAATCGCCGAGCCACAGTGCCTGCAAACGACATTCTGCCCATCCTGGCGATATCCTTCAGCCCCACAGATGCGGCAAGCATCCAGCGCGGTCCCATACCCATTCGGCTTCTTGATAATCATGAACCGCAGCGACTGCCCAGCGGCATTAATCGTAAACAGATGCATCTTGCCATCCTGCACATCGCTTACGGGTATACGCACTTCATTCCCCATGGCTGCGATGGCCCGTGCCGAGGGGGGCGCAGCATTCGCGTTCGTGTAAACGAAGTCTCCCGTCAGCAGCAGAATCACCGACAAACATCCCGTCGCGGCAGCGATCATCCAGCGTCGCTGGCGCCGGTTCTGCGCTTCGAGCAACCGTTTTTCTGCTTCGCCGGTAACCTCTTTTGAAGCTTTGGCATGGGAAGCCGATTGCCATTCGCGCATTACGAGCAGCGCCGCAGCTCCGAAAATCAGCACGAAGAAAAACAACTCATTCCGGACGATCGGCCCAATCACCGCCATCTCCGCTTTGCTGGACGGCAGCCATTGCGCTTCGCTCAACTCGTGCAACCCGGTGAGCACGAGCTGAAAGGCAACAAGAATCAAGATGATGGTGGTGGCCGCGAAAAAACGATGCAGCGGAACCCGCAGTGTGCCCTTAAAAAAGA
>DATEWL010000432.1:0-2473 GCA_035258025.1 Candidatus Acidiferrum sp.
ATTGCGCGCCTTCCCCTCGAATGTCCGCGAGGACGTGCTGGCGGTAGTCTCGGTCCTTCCGGTAAACCCGCATGGTGGCCGCTCCTTCAAGGTTTGCGTAAACAGGGAGACCATTGAGATCCCCACTCGCGTTTACCACAACACCGCTTCGATTGGTATGCGCAAACTGAGCGGTACCCAGCGTCACTTGCTTAGCTGCATTCTGACGCGGCACCACGACGGCTATGTTCGCCAGAACCACCTGGAGCAGATCATCAGTTGCGCCCATCCATGGGTGCCGGCATACGTCATTCAACTTCTGGGTGAGTATGTCGTTGAAATACAGCAGCTGATCGAAGCTCGACTCAAGGATTTGGAGCCGAGCGTGTATAGGACTTTTTTCCTCGCAAATCCGGAGTTCCTCGCCCTCACAGAACAGCGTGTCATCAGTTATTGGGATTGCTTCTACAGAACTCGAAAGAGAGACGACTATGTAGGATTTCGCGTGTTGCACTTCTTTAAGGAGCTAGCTGCCGAAAAGGGATAGCTCGGCTATCCACGGGGACGGACAGCTATGTGGAGGGCGACGGTGCCAAAGGTCCAGACTTTGAAGGCGACGGATTGGTAGCCTACGGCGGCCATGAGGGAGGCTAGTTCGGGCGGGCGGAAGAAGCGGGCGACGGATTTGGGCAGGTAGGTGTAGGCGGAGGAATCGCCTGAGATTAGGCCGCCGATGCGCGGTAGGACGTTTCTGTAGTACCAGCGGAAAACATTCCCCATAAAATCGTCGGGCGGTTCGGTGAACTCGAGGATGGCGATTGTGCCGCCAGGCTTGAGGACGCGTTGGACTTCGCGGAGGCCGGCTTCGTAATTGGCAAGGTTGCGGAAACCGAAGGCGGTGGTGACCAGATCGAAGGAGCCGTCTGCGAAGGGCAGGCGCAGGGCGTCGGCCCCTACAAATTTGGGACGGCGGAGTTGCACAAGATTCTTGACTCGCAGCGTTGCACTTTTTTCTTTCGCGCGGATGAGCATGGGAAGTGCGAAATCGGCCCCGATGACTTGCGGCGTAAAACGTGCGGCCAGCGCAATTCCGAGATCGCCCGTTCCGCAGCACAAATCCAAGACTAATGGAAACCGTCCCTCCAAAATGGGGCGCAAGGAAGTGCCGACGCGGGCCCGCCAGACGCGGTCCAGCTGGAAGGAAAGGAGATGATTGAGGAAGTCGTAGCGCGGCGCGATTTGCGTGAACATTTCGCGGACTTTGAGGGAGGCGTCGGCTTCGGTGTGGGCGCCTTCGGGCTGCGTGCCTTTTACGGGGGCGGGGGCGTTAGTGGGCATGGTTGGGAAGGTTGAAGGTTGGAAGGTTTAAAGGTTGGAAAGTTGAAGGTTGGGAAGTTGAGGGTTGAAGGTTGGAGCTGACAGTCGACAGCTTACAGCTAACAGCTGCGGGGGCGACCGGAAGAGAAAAGCAGATTCCTCGCTTCGCTTGGAATGACACATAATTTGGTTTTGACAAGTTGTTTAGCTTTTTAGGCACGAGGACGATTGCCTCGTTTGCCTGAGGATGGCGTAATGAAATGAGGAGCGAAATGGAGGACGCGCTCGAGAGTTTCTAGGGGCACGTCGTCGTGGGAAATCGCTTTGCCGATTTTGGGGGCGAGGACGAAGCGCAGTTTGCCTGCGCGCGTTTTTTTGTCCGACTGCATCGCGGCGATCAGCTTTTTTGGCGAAACATTTGGCCACGGTGGGAGCGGGCCCATGCGGCGAACGAGAGAGACAATGCGCGAGACTTCGTCGGCTGAAGTGAGGCCGATTTCGTGGCCGAGAAGAGCGGCGGCCATCATGCCCCAGGCTACGGCTTCGCCATGTTGATAGACGCGGTAATTTGTGACGGTCTCGAGGGCGTGGCCGAAGGTGTGGCCGAAGTTGAGGATTTCGCGGAGGCCGGATTCGCGCTCGTCGCGGCTGACGACATGGGCTTTGATTTCGAGGCAGCGCTGGATGAAGTAGGCGAGTGCGGCGGGATCGCGGCGAAGCACGGCGTCGAAGTTCCTTTCGAGAAATGCGAAGAGTTTTGCGTCGGCGATAATCCCGTATTTAATTACTTCGGCGAGGCCGCCGCGATATTG
The DNA here is from genome assembly GCA_035258025.1 of Candidatus Acidiferrum sp. Taxonomy (GTDB): domain Bacteria; phylum Acidobacteriota; class Terriglobia; order Acidiferrales; family UBA7541; genus Acidiferrum. The sequence continues at coordinate 2,109 of DATEWL010000432.1, forward strand.
GCGTTCCGGAAGCGGCTTCAACATCGCGGTATCCACGAGCACCAGCCGTGCAGGATAGAAGCTACCTACGAGATTCTTCCCTTCTGGGAGATTCACGCCGGTTTTTCCACCGACAGCGCTGTCCACTTGTGCGATCAGCGTTGTGGGGATTTGCACGAGAGCAACGCCGCGCAGACACGCCGAGGCCGCAAAACCTGCTACGTCACCAACTACGCCGCCGCCAACGGCGACGATCAACGAGTGGCGATCGATTCCGGCGCGAACGAGCGATCGCGAAAGCTTTTCCAGAGTTTGAAGATTTTTTTCGGACTCCGCATCGTTCATCAGATGCGTGAGGTGGATACTCTTGGAGCCGAGACCTCTCG
>DATEWL010000433.1:0-3075 GCA_035258025.1 Candidatus Acidiferrum sp.
CGGCCTGGAACGGCTCGATCCTCCCGAACAGGAATTTCTTAGCAGATCACCCATGCGGCATATCGATGCGGCGGAAATTCAATCCAAGGGTGGAAGCGCCGCGGCCCACAAGGGGCTCGACTATGTTCATGCCGATGCGCACGAATTTGTTCTCCATCTCGATACGGACGTGATCGCCGCGGACGAATTTCCCGCTGTCAACGTGCCCGGCGCCGATGGACTGAAGATGGCCGAGGTGCGCGCGGCCCTCAGCGAATTTGTAAAACACAAAAATCTTCTCGGGCTGGTCGTGGCACAGTACAACCCGGACAAAGATCCCGACGGCAGCGGTGCAAAAAAGCTCGTTGATCTGTTGGTGGAAGCGCTCTCCACGCGCCTCGAAGCTCCGGCATCACCCGCCGTCGAGCCTGCTGCGACCGACTCGCCGGCTGTCTCTTCCTCAGAAACTTCCGCTTAAGTTTTTCGATTTGCCCCCAAACGCAGAGGGCTCGCTCGCTTCCCGCGTCGAAATCTCTTTCCCACCACGCCCCGAATGGTTTGCCGAAAACTAGCCAGTCAGTTCAGGGCGGCTCTGAGGGAGGGCCTGCTTACGCGTGCTTATGCCTGCGATGCAGCGGCCGCTTCGGCGCGCTTGCGATGGTAGCGTGCGAGGCCCAGCCAGGTCAGATTGAGCCCGCAGTTGAAGATGTAATGCTCGGCTTCGGCAGCAGAGAGGCGTTGCTTGATCTCCGCGCTCGCGGCCGCGACAAATGCTTCCAACCCAGCTTGCGGATCCGGAGTAGAACGTACGATGTCTGCTGCGAGGGCGGCCCAGCGCTGCAAATTTTTTCGGTACTCCGCGATATGCCTTGCTGGATCGTTCGAATACCCGAAGTGCGTGAGAAAAAGCCGAGCGGGAGCGCGCTCTGCGATCGCATCCAGCGAAGCGTTCCATATTTCCAGGTCAATATCCGGTGGCGGCGCAAGGGGAACCACGTAAGGCTCGCCTTCGATGTGAAACCCTGTCGTGTCGCCGACAAACGCCGTCCCATCCGACGAATCGAAATAAGAGACATGATGCGAGGCGTGGCCGGGCGTGAAAACAACATCAAGGTTGCGGCTTCCGAGCGACAGCGTCTCTCCGCCTTTCAGCATGCGCAAATTCCCAAACGGCACCGGCAGCGTCTCGCCAAACAAGTGCCCGAGTTCCCCTGGCCAAAGCCGCTCCGCACTAGCCAGCAGCTTTGATGGATCAGCCATGTGCAGCATGCCCGTCTGCTGCACGTACACTTCAAGGTTGGGATTTTCTTTGATGAGAGCGCCGGTTGCACCTGCATGGTCCAGATGAATATGCGTGAGCAAAATAGCGTTCAAGTCCGCAACGCCAACGCCGCGCGATTCCAAATGCCGTCGCAGCACCGGAAGAGTGGAAGCCGGCCCAGGGTCAATGATCGCGCGATGCCCGTCGGATTCGAGCAGCACCGCCGCAATCGATCGCGGACGCCCCAGCCAGTTGGTGTCCAGAATCGTTGTCGAAAACATGAGGGCAGTAGTGTAACGCGGGTGCGAATCGCGGGTCAGGTTTTGCGAGACGCTCAGTTGACGGCCAATTGCAAGGTCGCGATGTGCGTGGTGTTGGTCATGGGCGAGACGCCGAATTGTAATCGTATAATCTCCCGCCGGAGTACCAGTTGGCGGTGGGGCTGGTGTGTAGCTACTGCCGCCATCGCCGGACTGCAAGACCAGGAACAGAATAATTCCCGCGAGCAAAAATCTTCGCCGGAGGTCGAGCGCATGTCAGCCTTTCTCGCATTCCAAAGCATCTACAAACAAGAATGGCCTCGGCTGGATCGTATCAGCAGGCGCCGCGAGACCTGCCTTTGACCTTCCGGTTGTCGGAAGGAAACACTTGCAGATAAAGGGAAACCTGGAATAGGCTTACAGCGCCGCGTAGTGTCACTTCCTGAATTTTTCCCTCGTGTAGGAACAAAGTGGGGGAAGGTATCGGCGGTGTCGCGGCAAGATCAGATTGTTTGACGCAATGAGTAAGTAGGTCCAAGCGAGTTTGTGGTAAGGCCACAAACCGCACCGCAGTGGGGACAATCACGACTTGGGTTCCGCGACAGATAACTTAGGGAGACGAATCATGCGTACTTGGTGTGTGGCAATGGCGGTTAGCGCTCTATTGGCTTTGCCTTTGTGCGCCCAGCAGAATGGTGACGGCGCGGGCGCGGCGGCAACAGCGGCGGAGAAGAGCCCCGCCAAAACGAATGGAGGCGACATCACGCCTGCTTCGCGGAACCTTTTCGCGCTTCCGGACGCTCCGCGCCCGAAGCCTCTCCCGTCCGATGCCAAATCGAACGACAACACGGCGCCAGGACAACTTGTGCCCCGTTTTGAAGTCACGGGCATGTTTGATTATGTCAGTTTCAATCCGGGAGGCGGCTTCGCTTCGTTTAACAATTACGGCGGATCGGGGGCGTTCACCTGGAACCCCACGCGATGGCTGGGGCTCACCGAGGAACTCGGCGGGTTGAGCTACAACCGCATCGTCAACGGCACGTCCTTGCACGGTGGCATCACGACACTTTTGGTTGGTCCCCGTCTGAACTACCGCAAATTTGATTACTTCGTGCCTTTCATGGAATTGATGGTCGGTGCAGCCCATTCCGGCCCGGAGATGACAGGTAGCAACAGCCAAACCGCGTTTGCTCTGGTGGCCGGCGGAGGCGTGGACATCGCCTTGACGAGGAACATCGCGTGGCGCTTCGCGGAAATCGACTACCTTTCGACCTCTTTTTATGGGAACTCTCTCGCCGCTGGCGGCAGGGAGAATAGCTTACGGTTGGGAACCGGTATCGTTCTGCGTTTTGGCTTGCCCCACGCGGCCCCTCCAGCACCCGTGAATCATCCGCCCGTGGCCGCATGTTCCGCGACTCCCACCTCCGTGTTCGCCGGCTCGGGCGATACCGTCGCTGTTCACGTGAATGCCAGCGACCCGGACAACGATCCGCTCACTTACAGCTACACGGCGACCGGCGGCGCGGTGGATGGCACCGGTCCTGAGGCGCGTTGGAACTCCACCGGCGTTACACC
>DATEWL010000434.1:0-3543 GCA_035258025.1 Candidatus Acidiferrum sp.
CTTGAATCAGTTCATCAATGTCGCTCTCGCCGAGAAACTGGCCGCCATGCGCACCGCCGCGTACTTCCGTGAACGCTCCACCCGTGCCAATGTTGGCAAAGCCCTCAAGATTCTCGCGCGTGCCGGCAAGCATAACCCGCCCGCCCCTGGCGACGAACTCCCATAGTCTTTCCTCGTCTCTGCGCTCCTCCGCGACCTCTGCGACTCTGCATTATCTTTGTTTTTTTCTTCCTAGACCTTGTAACCTTTCAACCTTCAAACCTTCCAACGCTCTTTCCCGTCCCTTGACTCCTATACCCATCTGATCAACGATCCCGATTGATCATCATGCCCCTCCCCACCCCCGCCTTCGACGACCCCAAACACCACCTCCGCATCTACCAAGGCGACTGCCTCGACCTCCTCGCCCAAATCCCCGCCTCCTCCGTCGACCTCGTCTTCGCCGACCCTCCCTACTTCCTCTCCAACGGCGGCATCACCTGCCACGCCGGCAAAATGGCCTGAAACCTGATTGACGAACTAGCATAGGAGACTTCTTCGCATGACAAATCAACAGGCCGTTAAGGTGGTCGAGGAAATTGTCCGTGAGAACCGGGAGAACGGGGAACTGGAGGGAATTCTGAATCGGAACCGAATTGCCGCTTTGAATCGCCTGCTTCGTATTGCCAAGGCGAATAGCGAATCACAAAATTCAAGCAATGCGGAATCCTAACGTCGGGCCTTGGACGAGCTAGGTCGCCTTGCTTTGCCGGTCGCTGCCTTCACCTTCGTGTGGATAACATCCTTGCTTTTATAAGGTTCAATATCCTTGGTTTCGCATTTGGGGCACATATCGTTGCAGCAGCAACTCCAAACGTCAGCCCATTCTGTGCCGTCAAAAGGGCACCGATAGTAATTGATGTACTGCTTTTCGGGCATAAGTCCCCCCTGGCCCAACGCCACAACCGAAACCTATCTAGCACGATCTAGACCTGCTCGAATTCCTAACACCCGGCGTCTACCGTCTCAATAATCGATTTTATCTGCTGGGTGCGCGAGCCGGGCACCGGCCGCAGCCTTCGGTGTTAAAGGCTGCGGGGGTTTGCTTTTCTTCCGTCCATCCGCCAATCCGCACATGTTAACCAGACACCGGACGACCGAAGGTTCCGACCCTGTCAGGGTGTCTGTCCAGAGCGACCAACGGAAGCGAGGGGCCTCTTCCGCTCGTCTTTATCCTTATTTCGTTACATCGCTACTTCATTTTCTTTCCCCTTCTCCATTACAATCCCCGCGCTCCACTCCGGAGCCGACTTCACTTGGGGGATCCATGAGCGTTCGCCAAAGGCTGCAGGAAATCCGTGACGGTTTCGAGCGCCCCTTTTGGGTCGCTAACGTCAGCGAAATCTTCGAGCGCCTCTCTTATTACGGTGCGTTCTCCTCGCTTGCCGTCTATCTGCAAGAAAAACTGAATTTCTCGACCGAGCAGACCGGCACGCTCACTGGCCTTTTCGGGGGCATGGTTTGGTTCCTGGCGATTTTCGGCGGCGCCGTCGCAGACAAACTCGGATTTCGCCGCGCCCTCTCGATGGCTTACCTCATTTTGGCGGCCGCATACTTCTTGATCGGCTCCATCGGCGCATCATGGCTCGCACCGATTCGCGGCGCGGTTCCGCTCAGCTTGTTTGTCGGCGTCATCCTGATTCTTCCCGCTCTAGGCATCGCTCTAGTAAAGCCATGCGTTGTTGGCACCACCGCCCGCGCTTCCAAGGAAAATGTCCGAACGCTCGGCTACTCGATCTACTACACCATGGTGAATATCGGCGGCACCGCCGGCCCCTTCGTCGCAAATTGGGCGCACACGCACTTTGGGCTCGAGAGAGTCTTTCGCATTTCGGCGCTCAGCGTTTTCGCCATGTTCTTTCTCATCCTTTTCTTCTTCCGCGATCCCCGCAAACCTGGCGACGAGCCCGCGCCGAGTGTGCTCCAGGTCATGCGAAACTTTCGCGCGGTAATCTGGCCACCGCGATTTCTCATCTTTCTTTTCATCTTCACCGGCTACTGGATTGTCTTCTGGCAGCAATACACCAGCCTGCCGGGTTTCATTCATACCTACGTGGACGCCAACGCCCACGTCGAGCTCATCCTCATTACTGACGATGCCATCGTTGTCTGCTTGACGTTCATCGTCAACTATATCGCCCGCAAGATTCCGCCGTTCCACGCGGTGATTCTAGGAACCGTAATTTCTTCTATGTCCTGGCTGGTCCTGTCGTTCTGGCCGACGGTAATTGGCGCAGTCGTTTCCATCGCCGTGCTTGCGATAGGCGAAATCATTCAGCAGCCGCCGTACTATGCCTACATTTCGCGCCTCGCGCCTCCCGGCCAACAGGGCACCTACATGGGCTTCGCATTTTTGCCGATTGGAATTGGTTCGCTGATCGGAGGCTGGTTCGGCGGGGCGATGATGCATCACTTCGGCGAAGTCGCCCACCATCCCGAGCGCGCCTGGTGGGCCATCAGTGCCGTCGGGTTCGCAACCGCGCTGCTTTTGTGGATTTACGACCGCGCCGTCAAACCCACCGCGCAGGAAGTCTCGTCATGAAGTCACACGGCACGCTCTTATTTCGGAAGGTTTTGCCTGGATTTGAACTTTCGACTGCGAGCTATCAACATCCGACAGTCGTCCCTGCTCTTTGCACTGCTCACTATCCACTACTCACTCTCTTCTCAATTCACCATGCGGCGGAGCGAAGCGAGCGCCTGCCGCGCGAGCGAATACCGCGGCTCGACCTCGAGCGCCTCTTGAAAACATTTCATCGCGCGCGCGTACATCTCCTTGCCGAGATATGCGCGGCCCAAGTTGTAGTGCGGGAAATGGCGCGGTTCATAACGGCGCGCTTCGATGGCGCGCTCGAGCCACGGAATCGCTTCATCGAAGCGGCTCAGCTCGATCAGATACGCTCCGATATCGTTGTACGGGTTGCCGAATTCCGGGTCGACTTCGATGGCGCGCTTGCATTCAGCAATGGCGTCTTCAATCCGGCCCTGAAAATGATACGTCCAGCCAAGAAAGGTGTAGGCCTCGGCCGTCGGGTGAAGTTCGAGCGAGGACTGATAGAGCTCCACGGCCCGGTCGTAGTCGCCCTCCATCTGGGCCTGGTAAGCGTCTTGGAGGATTTCCCACGCCCTCGTCAGGGTTTCCTGGCTCATGGTGTAAATTGTTAACACACGGTTTTGAGGACGTCAAAAGTACGAGAGTCCCATCGGTGCACAGGAGCAACCTGTACTTTGTGCCGGGTCGCAGGAGTGGAAATCGGAGCCATAAAAAGAGAAGATGGGGGCGCACTTTGCACGCTGCATTACATGCTACGGTGTACGCGAAGGCGTTTGCACTCGGGGATTTTTGCAGTCCATGACGAAGGGGGAGACGTGAAACGAAATTATCTGATTCTTGGGTTCGCGCTGTTGGGCATGTCGGTGGCGGTCCTGGCACAAGATCCGCCGGCAAAGCCTGCTCCGAAAAAAGCGACGGCAGCCAAAGGCTCCGCAACCAAAGGCAAGGAA
>DATEWL010000435.1:0-8313 GCA_035258025.1 Candidatus Acidiferrum sp.
CAGGCGCTTGAGGAGGGCGGGGAGTTGCGAGAGCGGGAGAGCGTTGGCACCGTCGGAGAGGGCTTCGGCCGGGTTGTCGTGAGTTTCGAGGAAGATGCCGTCGACTCCAGCGGCGACGCCAGCGCGGGCTAGCGGCTCGATGAATTCGGGTTGTCCGCCGCTGGCGTGGCCCTGGCCGCCAGGGAGTTGGATGGAGTGCGTGACGTCGAACACCACCGGATAGCCGAACTTCTGAAGAGTCGGAAAAGAACGCATGTCGACCACGAGATTTTGGTAGCCGAAGGATGCGCCGCGCTCTGTAATGATAATATCGGTATTTCCGGTGCTGGCGATTTTTTCGACGACGTTGGCCATGTCCCAGGGCGAAAGGAATTGGGCTTTCTTGACGTTAACGACGCGGCCTGTTTTGCCCGCCGCGAGCAATAGATCAGTTTGGCGCGCGAGGAACGCTGGGATTTGCAGCACATCGCAGACTTCGGCGGCCAGTTGCGCGTGGGAAGGTTCGTGAATGTCGGTCAGGATGGGGAGCTTCAAGTCGGTTTTGATTTTGCCTAGAATTCGCAGGCCTTCGGCGAGGCCCGGTCCGCGGAAGGCTTTCACGGAGGAGCGGTTGGCTTTGTCGTAGGAGGCTTTGAAAATGTAGGGGACGCCGCAATCGGCTGCAATTTTGGCGACTTTTTCTGCCATTTTGCGGGCGTGGGCTTCGTTTTCAATCACGCAAGGCCCGGCAATAAGAAACAGCGGGTTGCCGAGTCCGAGTCGCAGCGAGCCGAGAGCAATGTCGTGAGCAGGATTCATGGAAGTTATCGAAGATAGCATACGCGAGACTGATTTGGAGAGTTGCTCGATTGTCGTAGGGGGGCAGATTCCGGTTAGCGGGCTTACGAGGACTTGTCTGGAACTCCAGTCAAATAAGCTCCGAATTGCCGTTTATCCAGAAGTTGGCCAGACCGCTCAACACTAGCGCGTTTGAACGAAGCCGCTGGCGCGGCGGACGCTGCGCGTGCGGTGAACATAGATGTGATTGCCTGACCGCGGAGATAAGTTGTGGGTCACAAGGAGGTCCCTGTGACCCATCTTCGCAGAATGATGCTGGAAGAACTCCAGCGCCGTAATTACGCTAAGAGTACCGTAAAAGCCTACCTTCGGGTCATCCAAGAATTTGCCAACCATTTCCATCAACGGCCCGACAGGCTCGGTCCGCAACACCTGCGTGAGTATCAAGCCTACCTGTTTCAGGAGAAGAAGCTGGACGCCGGCACCGTGCAGCAGCATGTGGCCGCGCTTCGCTTCTTCTATATCAAGACTTTGAAGCGACGGTATCTGCTCCAAGATATTCCGAGACCCAAACGGTACCGCAAACTTCCGGAGGTCTTGAGCCCGGAGGAGGTAGTGCAGATGATCGACTCGGCCAGTAACCTCTTCCACCGCACGATGCTCATGACCCTGTACTCGACGGGTATCCGCCGCGCGGAACTGTGCCGTCTTCAGGTCAGCGATATCGACAGCCAACGGATGATGGTTCACATTCGCCAAGGGAAAGGCGGACATGACCGTGATATTCCCTTGAGCGAAAAGCTTCTGGAGACGCTCCGGGTCTACTGGCGCTGGATGAAGCCGAAGAACTATCTGTTTCCCGGTACGGTGAGGAACTGGCGAGCGGACGTTCCCGTCACTACCAAGGTTCCTTGGGAAGCTTGCCAACAGGCAGCGAAGCGCGCGGGGATCACCAAGCATATCTCGCCGCACACGCTTCGGCACAGTTACGCCACGCACCTGCTCGAGGCCGGCGCTGATCTGCGCACCATCCAGGTGCTGCTCGGTCATCGCAAGATTGAACACACGATCGTCTATCTGCATCTTTCGCGGAAACACTTGACGGCGGTGGCGAACCCCCTGGACACGATCGACGTCTCCAGTCCTGAAAGCGTTAAACTCTCGCGGAAGTTACAAAAGCGGTGAACCGGCCACCCTTCGAGGTGGCCAATGTCATTCGCCAACACGAGAACAGCTTCATCGAGAAGAACCGTTCCTGGCTTACCTGGCACCACCTGCGTGTGCTCCACGCCATTGAGCACTGCCGCACGTCCACGCTGGGAGGCCATCTCGATCGCTGTTCCCGATGCGGTCATCGCGCCATCTCCTACAACTCTTGCCGTAATCGGCATTGCCCGAAGTGTCTGACCAGCGCTCGCGACAAGTGGCTCGCCGAACGCCGTAGAGAACTACTTCCCGTCGGCTACTTCCATGTCGTCTTTACGATTCCGCATGAACTCTCTTGGCTAGCTCTCCAGAACAAGAAGGTCGTCTACGATCTGTTATTCCGCACCAGTGCCGCTACGTTGCTGGAGGTCGCGGCTGACGCAAAACATCTCGGCGCCCAGATTGGCTTCTTGAGTGTGCTTCATACCTGGGGCCAGAACCTTCTGCATCATCCGCATGTCCACTGCGTGATCCCAGGCGGTGGTCTCTCGCTCGACGGCAAACACTGGGTTCGCCTCCGGTACGCTTTTTTCCTCCCGGTGAAAGTGCTGAGCCGAGTGTTTCGCGGCAAGTTCATCGCCGGCCTGAAGCGCGCCTTTCGTGACGGAGAACTCTCCTTCCCTGGAAGCATCCGACACCTCGCCGATGAAAAAGCATTTCACTCCTTCCTGCGACCGTTCTTTCGTCATGACTGGGTGGTCTATGCCAAACGGCCTTTCGGAGGACCAGAACATGTTCTTCATTACCTGGCACGCTACACACACCGAGTGGCTATTTCCAATCACAGGCTGGTCAACGTGGCTGACGGCAAGGTGACCTTCCGGTGGAAGGACTACGCTCGCGGAAGTAGGCAAAGCACGATGGCGGTCGGTGGCGAAGAGTTCCTTCGTCGGTTCTTGTTGCACGTGCTGCCGCGTGGCTTCGTGCGCATCCGCTTCTTCGGATTCCTTGCGAATCGGCGGCGAACCCAACTACTGCCACTCTGCCAAAGGTTACTGGAGGCCATCTCCCATCAGCGCCTCCCAGCACCCCAGACCGGAGAGACGAAGTTACCCGTTTCCTGGTTGTGTCCGCACTGCGGTGGCGCAATGGTCCTGATCGAAAAGTTCACGGCACAAGAGATCCGCTGGAAATTAGCAAAAGCGAGCCACTTCGTTGACAGCTCGTAACCGACACTCCATGGCGAATCGTCCGTGTGCTTTGGCACGCAGACTCGAAGTGTGTCTTCTCACGCGAAAACAGGAAAAACAGACAACCATACCCATGCCAACACACTCGAAAACCCTATTCGCGGAAGCTTCTTTGCGCCATCAAGCAAAACTCAATACATCACCGGCCGGCAACCAGCTCCTACTCGAAGTCAGCAACCCAATTCAAAATCCATAGATGGCCCGCGTCCGCCGCAAACACCAGCGGCTTCGTTCAAACGCCCCAATCGAAAGTGCCCCGGGATCACTCCTGAGTCCCACTCCTACTATGCCTGCCGGGGCACTTCCGATTGAGTCCTAGCGTTTGTCAGTACTAATCCGACAGACGAACGGATAACTTCCGGGTTGCCCGTGATACGGGAGGAATTTTCCAAACGGTCCCGCTAGACTTGCCTGTACCAGACCTCTGGCCCGCCTTCGGCGTTCCGCAAAGTGGCGCAAAGCTGCTCAACGGGATTTGGGGTAGCCAAATTCGCGTTTGTAGAATTCCCATTCGCGCTTCAATCCAGCAAGCAAGCGCAGGAATTCTGGATGGTTGCGCAAAGTTGCGAAGTGCGGATCGTCGCGGAACAGGGGGTAATTCGGCAGGCCCGTCCCTGCAGCCTTCTTCAAGACTGAAAGAGCCCGCGCGGGATTTCCGATGACCGCAAAGGCGGCAGCAACGGCGTGATAGGCATGATGGGAATAGGTCAAAACGCGCCGGTGACTAAGTGTACGCCGGGCCGCTTGCTCAGCTTTGCGAGTCTCACCCCGTTTGGCCCATAGCAGAGCTTCCCAACCGGCAACCAGTGGGTCTTTTGGTACAAGTTGCGTCGCGATGCGAATCTTTTCCTCCGCGCGGTCCAACCGCCCGGAATAAAGATGCACACCCGGGAAGAAAATATTCCCCCAGACGTGAGCGGGCTCAAGTCTAAGTGTGCGGGCAAAGTACTCCTTGGCCTCCTCAAATTCCCCGGCAAGCTGCTTGGAATGGCCGAGAGACCAAATCGTCATCGGATCGTCGGGATTGCTGGCCACTGCCACGGCACCTTTTTCAATGGCTTCCTGGTGCAAGCCCACATGACAATAAACGATGCCCGTCCAAAGCGACGCTTGATGGCAGCCCGGATTCAAACGCAGGGCTTGGTCGAAAGCGCGCACAGCGGCGCGATGCTGGAATCCCTTGGCTGGGGCCCATAGCACGCGTCCGCGGGCGCAAAGTGCATTTACATTGGTTGGGTCCAGCGTCAATGCGCGGCGTACCGTACGCTCGGCCTGCCGAATCCACTTTGGATCCGGGTCAAAAGAAATCGACATTAAAAGACAAGCTTCCGCGAGCCGCGCCCAGGCATCGGCAAAGCGCGCGTCCAGTTGAATCGCGCTCTCGAGCATCTCGATAGCAGTGCGGGTGTCCCAGCGATTAAACCGTTGGATGCGTTCCACTGCGCGGAGGAACAATTGATAGGCGGCTGGATTATTCGTCGGCGGCTGTGCCGGGCCCTCCGCGGCCGGTTTCGCGCCGAGCGCCCGCGCGAGGGCGTCGGAGATTCTGTCTTGCAGTCCGAAGAGGTCGCTCAATTCGGAATCGTGCTTGGCGGAAAGCAAGGTTGCTCCATCGGCGGCGTTCCAGGCTTGCACGTGCACACGCAACTTCTGACCGAATTTCTGGATACTGCCGTCCACCACGACCTGGACGTTCAGCTCGCGCGCCGCCAGCAAGGGATCAACAGACTGTTTGGCGTAGCGCATGACCGTGGTAGTCGGTCGCACGAGCAACTCGCCCCTAGCCCCCAACTGATTGATGACCGCGTCGGCCAGGGCCACGGAGAGGTACTCGTCCTCGGCGCTCGGCGTTAGCAACTTGAAGGGAAGGACGGCGACACCCCGTTTGCCAGCGACGACGTCCGGAAGCACCACACCAAGCTCGAGGTTGCGGCTTAGATTTGCCAAGTCCACCTGCACCTCGCGCGCCGACTGGTAGCGCCGCTCCGGTTCTTTCTCGAGTAATTTGTGAACGATGCGCCCGAGCTCAGCGGGAGCAGTGGAGGCGGCGGTGCACAACGCTGCGGGAGTATCGTGCAGAATCTGGTGCACCAAGACGTTTGCCGTGGGACCCGGAAAAGGGCGGTGGCCGGCGGAGAGCTCGTAAAGCAAGACACCCAGCGAGAACAGGTCGGCGCGAGCGTCGGCGGGTGCGCCTAACAACAGTTCGGGGGCCATGTAGGCCAGTGTGCCCGCGAAATGCGATTCCGGTAAGCAGGAAGCCGTACTGCCCGTGCGGGTTAGAGTAGCCGTTTCGGGAGCCATCTGGCTGGCGATGCCAAAGTCGAGCAGCTTCACGCGCCCTTCCGGCTGCAAAACGATGTTCTCCGGCTTGATATCGCCATGGATCACGCCCTGAGCGTGGGCAGCCGCCAGTGCTTCGGCCACGTGCGCTCCCAAACGGAGTAGAACACGCGGCTCCACGGGTCCTTCGGAAAGGATCGCGCGGATGGTCTTCCCGGAAACGAGTTCCATAACGATGAAGATCTGGTCGCCCTCTTCCCCGACTTCATAGATGGTGGTGATCCCGGGGTGGTTGAGGGCCGCGGCAGCGCGGGCTTCGGCCAGAATTCGAGCGCGGCGTTCGGCGTGGCTCGCAATTTCGTCAGGAAGAATCTTGATGGCGACGGTGCGGCGCAGGCGCGTGTCTTGCGCGCGATAGACTTCTCCCATGCCGCCCGCGCCAAGTGGCGTTAGGATTTCGTAGGATCCGAGGCGAGTGCCGGAGGTCAATGCCATTTGGGCCGGATTATACTTCTAGAAACAGAAGCCCAGCTACTACTCAGGCCAGATAGCGTCCGACAACGTATACCCGTACATGTGGCGACCGGATTTCGCCGTTCGTTGCTGCGCGAAGGATCCGACGATTCTGGACGAGTGATCTGGCTTCCACGGCTGGATCAGTCCTGTGAAGTCGGCTTGTGGGAAGTAATGGCTGCGCTTGGAATGCGATTCCGGATGGATTGCGGACCACTCGAAAGTTAATCCACATGGCTGATAACGGGGCAATCGGAAACTGACCCGCTGGCTCGGACTGCTGGATCGCAGCCGGGAATCACGGAAATAAAGAATAGAAGAGAGAGAATCACAATGGACCCGCTGTCTCAAAAGCGGCGCAGCATGCTGCGCCACTACAAGACTTAATGATTAGGCGTTGGCGCGGGGGGCGACGGCGACGGCTTGGACACGCGGAGTTTCGGTGGCTGAACGCGAAAGAATTTTCTTGTGCTCTAGGGCGGCGCCGATGAAGGCGGCGAAGAGCGGATGCGGTTCGAGGGGCTTGGACTTGAATTCAGGGTGGAACTGGCAGCCGAGGAACCACGGGTGCTCGGGGGCTTCGATGATTTCGACGTAATTTTCGTCGGGGGTGCGTCCGGTGATGCGGAGGCCGGCGTTCGTCAGAGTTTTCTCGTAGTCGCGATTGAATTCGTAGCGGTGGCGGTGGCGTTCGCTGATTTCGGTTTTGCCGTAAGCGCGATTCGCGAGGGAACCGGGTTCCAGTTTGCAGGGCCAGGCGCCCAGGCGCATGGTGCCGCCCATTTCGTCAACGCCGAGGAGTTCGCGCAATTTGTAAATGACGCGATGCGGCGTTTGCGGATCGAATTCGGTGCTGTCGGCTTGTTTTAGGCCGGCAGCGTCGCGAGCGTATTCGATCGTTGCGCATTGCATGCCGAGGCAGATGCCGAAGAAAGGAATTTTATTTTCGCGGACATATTGAATGGTGTGGACCATTCCAGCGATGCCGCGCTTGCCGAAGCCTCCGGGGACCAGGATGCCATCGTATCCGCGCAGTCGAGCAGCCGCGGTTTCCGGCGAGTCGATTTCTTCGGCTTCAATCCATTCGAGGACGGTTTTGTGATTGTGGGCGAGGCCGCCATGGAGGAGAGCTTCGCGGAGGCTTTTGTAGGCGTCTTCGAGTTGGACATATTTGCCCACCACGGCGATGCGAATTTCGCCAGCGGGATTGTGCATGCGGTAGACAAGGTCGAGCCAGGGGCGCATGTCGGAAGGACGCTCTTCGAGCTTCAAATGCCGAAGAATCTGGGCGTCGAGACCCTCGCGGCTGAGCTCCACCGGGACGGCATAAATCGTGTCGACGTCTTCCATGGAAATGACGCAGGCTTCGGCTACGTTGCAGAACAAAGCGATTTTTTTCTTGAGGTCGCTGGGAATGTGGCGGTCGCTGCGGCAGAGCAAAATGTCGGGCTGAATCCCAATGCCGAGCATTTCTTTTACGCTGTGCTGTGTAGGCTTGGTTTTCAGCTCGCCCGCGGCAGCGATGAAAGGGACCAGCGTGACGTGGACGAAGAGCGTGTTCTCCGCGCCGAGATCGAGACGCATTTGGCGGATGGCTTCGAGAAAGGGAAGTGATTCGATGTCGCCAACCGTGCCGCCAATTTCCACGATGACGACATCTACATCATCGGAAACCTTTTTGATGGTGGCTTTGATCTCGTCAGTGACGTGTGGGATGACCTGGACGGTTTTGCCGAGATAGTCACCGCGGCGCTCCTTGGTCAAGATGGTTTCGTATATGCGGCCGGTGGTCCAATTATTGTCGCGTGAAAGTTTGGCGTGCGTGAAGCGCTCGTAGTGGCCGAGGTCGAGGTCGGTCTCCGCGCCGTCTTCGGTCACGAAGACTTCACCGTGCTGAAATGGGCTCATCGTACCGGGATCGACGTTCAGGTACGGATCGCATTTCTGAAGGGTGACTTTGAAACCGCGACTTTCGAGGAGACAACCGATAGAGGAAGCTGCAACTCCCTTTCCAAGTGAGGAAACAACACCGCCGGTAACAAAAATATATTTTGGCGCCATCCATGCAGCCCGCGTTTGGGATTTCCCAGAGCGCGCGCTTATCAGCCCTCCACAGGAGTGACGTACGCATAATTATCATCGGAATGTGCGCGGCTGTCAAATCGAAGAATGAATTCAATAAATCAAGGGAACTTGTAAATTCAAATTGGGGAACTGGATGAGATACGGGAGTGCGCAGCCGAGCGGCAAGATCGGAAATGGCGCGAAACTTTTTTGGATGAAGTGGGTTTGCATTTTGTGGGCGGAGTCTGTACGTGGCGATGCAGCGAGCGAAAGTGTTGTC
>DATEWL010000436.1:0-7565 GCA_035258025.1 Candidatus Acidiferrum sp.
GAATCTCGTTGCCCCGCCGCGCACGGATGCTGTGACATCAGGAGTATCGCCTTCGATCAATACCTCCTCATCTCCCAATTCATCTTCGGCGGAAGAACCGTTTCCAAGAGTCTCGGCAAGGTGGTCAAACAACTCGATCTGTTTCTTCGCGGAGTCGCTCTGCTGCGCGACCGTTTCCGCCGTGACGAAAGTTGTGCGCGTTTGGCTAAGCCTCGCGCGAAGTTTCGGCGCCCCGGCTCCGGCGATGGCCTGATCCAGATAATCCACTGCCTTCTGGCGTTCGCCAAGCTGGTTGTACGAAAGCGCCAAGTTATAAGCCAAAACGGGCCGGAATGCTTGCAGATTCCAGGCATCTTCGAGGGCTTGCGCCGCTTCCTTATATTTTCCTGCCTCGTACAATTTCTGTGCGGCTGCAACCGCCGCTTTAGCGTTAGTTTTCAGCGTGTCGTCCAGCCGCGAGATGGCTTGGGACGCGTCGTTCAGCTCAATGTAGCCGAGAGACTCAGCATACTTGAGACGAGCCTCCACCAACTTGCCTGACTTTTCGAGTGATTTGGCCTCTTCGTTCAAAGCTTTCGCGGCAGCTTCCAACTCCTTTTTTTGAGATTTTTGCAGGTCATCGGCCGCTGTAAGCAGCGGAAAGGCAAGAATGCCAAGAAGAAAAAATGACGCGCATTGCTTCGCCTTCGCAATGACGGTACTCATGGGTTCGGACTCCGTCGATAACCTGGGTCGAACGTAGGGAAATACTCTGAGGGAGAGATAGCACACTAAATAGTGCAACTCAAGGACGAGACCCGCTCCAAGCGTGCTTCAAGGGGGACTCAGGTCACTTGGGGACAGGAGATTTCCCTGCTCACGTCTGGCGCAATTCCCATCTCGGAGTGCGCGTAACTAATTTTGTTGGCGATTAGAACTCGACATGCAAGCGCAGCGTCGGCACCAGCACAGGCCCGCGGTCGCGGTTGTAACCGGGGTTGTTGATATGCTGCAGGCCGAAGGCCGGGTAGATCCCGCGCCAGGCATGCAGCGTGTAATACGTTTCGATGATATTTTCCCGACCATAGTTCAGGCGGCCATCACCTAGCAAGAAACCGTCGCCGCCCAGGGCTAGATATTCCGCGTGGTCGTGCGAAATTCCGTTGGACACGAAAACAACTCCTGCGCGGTCCCACTTGCGATGCCAAAGCGTGCCTTTGAAGGCCGCCCCTATCTGATCTGTCTGATCCACTTCTGTATACGCGTAAGACTCGTGCTGCCCCTCGTTCCATCCCCAGCGCCCGAAGACGCCCAGCCAGTCGTTTAGAGGCTGCTCGAAATTGATGCCAAAGCCGTACTTGATCGTCGTTTGAAGCGGGTGGTCGGTGATTTCCGGCTTCGGTGTGAGGCCTGCGAGAAAATTGTTGATGGCCTGCTGGTAGACGCCCATGTTCGCGTGATTCACGTAGGAGAGCAGACGGAGCACACCTGTTTGACCCCGAATGGTCTTCCTGTGGAATTCGAATTCGATATTCTCCGCCCGGGCGCGGGCCATGTCCGCGTCCAGATTAATTCCATTGGCTATTTTGGGCATCAACGCTTCCGCAAAACGGACCGTTCCCCAGTGGTCGTCATATTCGATCATTGCGCCAAATGTGAAACCCCGTGTGTCAGCCGCGTAGTCATAGGCGCCGTTGTTGTCGACAGTCCAATTCATGAATTGAAAATTGGTGTCACTGCCGTAGTCGTTCAGATCGAAGAAATCAACCATGCTGAACTTGCCAAAGCGAAACTCAAGCCGCCTTTCGGGGAGCGAGCTGAAGAGTGACAATGGCGTGCGCGAAGAGGCTTCCCGCTCGCTGCTCAACGGAATGATCTGATGCCACATCAATCGCGCAACGTATGGCGATTTGCTTAAGCTAGTATTTCTCACAACATCGAGATTCGTGATACCCCCAAGCCCCAGCGCTTCGCTGATTCCGTGCCCTCCGGCTTCCTGAATGTCGCAAAGCACCTCGCTCGTGTTGGAAAGCCGCAACCCGGTGAAAAGGGTCAGCACGCGTGAGGTGGCATCTTGCGCCTCTGGAGTCAGGCTGTTGGGCCCTTGATACGGCGAATGGAACGCCGGATGCCACTGCGAGATGATATTGGCTTGCCCTGAGAGCCAGAGCCGGCTCCACTCTTGGTGTGGAAACATGATTGGAAGAGGTTCGGAAGCCTGCGAAGGTGGAGCGTTATCTGGAGAATCCTGTTGAACCAAAATTGGATCTTGTGCGACCGCCGCTGGCACGGCAAACGCAAAAATAATTAGCCAGCTGCTGGCAAGAACGGCCAATCGTGGAACGAATCTTCGCATCTCTATCCTTCGCTCCGGCTTCTGCCGGTGGGGCTCGATTGAACCAACAAATACCGCAGAATAAATGGCCGTCCATTACAGGCTGATAAACGCGGGGCGTGCGATGAAGCCCAAACGAATCAGTTGAAGTGCCATGAGACTTTGCACTACTGTGCAGAGAGCCATTGCAGTTCGGGCCGCAACCTTGATACCATACCCCCATAGGGTATACAAGCCAAATGTCACACACTTCTCGCGAAAAGCTCGATCTCGTCACCCGCACCAAGAAAGTCATCGGCCAGCTCGAAAGCGTGCTTCGCGCCCTTAACGAAGATGAGCCCTGTGCCGATGCGCTGCAGCGCCTGGCTGCCGCTCGCGGCGCCATCAACAGCCTTATGGGCGAGCTGATGGAAGACCACATCCGAAATCACATGCCGCGAAATTCGAAATCTTCGGAAGAGGCCGCTGACGACGTCATTCAAATCGTGCGAACTTATCTGAAGTAACGCAAAAGTCGGTCGCGTTCGCGGCCGTTTTTCTGTATCTTCCGTACACCCACGTCTTGAGGAAACGAAGCCAAGGCTGGAAGGAGATCTCGCGGTGACACGCCTTTCGGTGACAAAGTTGTTCGCACGCTTGCTGTTTATAGTCTTTCTCTGCGCGCCAGCATTGAGGGCCCAGGCCGGCCCGGAGGATGGCGGGCATGATCTACAAATATGGACCGGTGGCGGGCACGGACTAAATGGAAGCACCGCGAGCAGCGGCGTATGGAATGTCGGATTACGTTACGGCTGGATTTTGACCCCGCCGGCGGGGCCAGGGTTTTTGCGGGGCCAATTCGAATATGCGGTGGATGTTGTGCCGGTATTCATGGTGGTCCAGCGCGGGAGCACCGCTTACGGCTTCGGTCTAAACCCCTTCGCGCTGAAATGGAATTTTACAAAGCCGCGCAAGGTCGTTCCCTACTTCGAACTGGGCGGCGGCACACTCTTCACGAATGACAATGTGCCTCCGGGCACTTCGCGGGTCAATTTCACGTCGAGCGGCGCTCTGGGTCTGCACTTTCTGCGAAACAAATGCAATTTTAGCGCCGAGCTTCGCTTCATGCACATCTCTAACGCCTCTCTTGCCAACCTGAATCCTGGGATAAATACTCTGCAACTGCGCCTCGGCTTTGGACGATTCACTCATCCGAATTAGCATGTGCTCTCGGAGAACGGTATGATGGGGACTGTCCAGCCTGCTTGATCAATCACAAACTGTTAAACGCGCAATACACCGAACTGCTCACCACCGGAAAAGTCAATACACCCCAGGTAACCAATACGCGTTCGGCTTCATGGACAAGCCTGCTAATCCGGCCCTCTACGGCGAATTCAACTACGTGGTCACGAACATTCCTCTGCTGAACAGCAATTCGTATAACGGCGTCGAGATCACTGCCGTCAAGCGCTCTCTCACAAATGGCAAATCCTTGGTGGCTTCACTATCCAACGCCAGAAAGGCGTCTACGGCCGAGGGTTTTCCGATGAGGCCACGAGCGACAACTTCACCGATCCCAACTTTGACATCAACCGCTTCAACAACTACCTCAACCTCGATGCTACCTATGTTTTCAAGGTGGACAGCACTTACGAGCTATCTTGGAGAATTGGCACCAGCATCAATTTCCAACACTACAGCGGATACCCTCTGCAGGCCACGGATACCTTCAACGTGCCAAACGGTCAGGGCGTAAACGTGGGGGAATCCGTCATGCTGCAGCCCGCCGGAATCCTTCGCCTGCCCAGCGTCAACATGCTCAACCTCCGCCTCTCCCGCGAATTTGCTATCCGCGAGAAGTGGCGCCTGATCCCCACGGTGGATTTCTTCAACGCGACCAACGCGCAAACGGTCATCGGAGAAGTCACCACAGCGGGATCGAGCTACTTGTACCCGTACAGCACCATCAACCCATTCGTGACTCGCTTCGGTCTCCCCTTCACGTTCTGACCGAAGCAGTCATATTTGACTTGAAATCGTTCTTCCCTGTTCGGCGGGTTGGGTGATACTTTCGCCCCACCCGCCGGTCTTGTTTCGCGGAACGCATTTTTTCAAAGCTCTTGAGGGGGCCCAATGCGCAATTGGATTCACGCAGTTTGTGTCGTGATCATTCTCCTGGCAGGCCCGGGCGGCGCCTCGGCACAAACTTCCAGCCCGAAGCAAAAACTCACCATAGAACAGTTGGTTGACATCAAGCACCCATCGGATCCCATCTGGTCACCTGACGGTAAACACGTCGCGTTTGTCTGGGACCGCGCTGGTGTCGCCAATCTCTACGTCGCCAACGCCGACGGCAGCGGCTCGCCGAAGCCGCTCACTTCGTTCACCCAAGGCCAAATCGAAGGCGCGTTTTGGAGTGAAGATGGTGATCTCGTCTATTTTCCGCACGACGGCGATCTTTGGCAGGTCGCGGTGTCTGGTGGTGCTCCCAAGGCTGTCTGGAGCAAACCGGACCCGGGCAGCGGATATGTTCCATCGCCCGATGGCAAGCGCGTTGCCTTCGTCCGCACCAACCCTGCGGTAAAGGAAGGCACGTCGCGCTCGAGTGATCTGATTATTCGCTGGCTCTCCGATGGCACCGAGGCAACCACCGCGCACGACGACGTTAGCATTCGTGGCATCCTATGGTCTCCCGACGGTTTATCCATCGCTTATGTCGGCGGCTCCAAGATTATTCATCACGATGAATCGCCCTCTTATTCCGGAGCCAAAATCATCTATCGCGTTTCCGAATATGTCCCCGGCCAAATCTACGCCTTGAAGCTCGCGGACGCGAAACCCGTCCCCATCGCCAAGCCAGGCGAGTACGGCGGATTGGCCTGGGTCGATAACGCACATCTTGTCTTTGATGGCCAGTCCACCGACTTCAAAGGCTATTTCATCTACCTGGCCGAAGCCGCCTCCGGCACTACAAAGACCATCCACGAAATCCACGAAGAAAAATTCTGGAGCATCCCTGACTGGGGCGAAGCCGGTGCGCAACCGTGGCCCTCTCCCAACGGCAAATGGATTGCCTTCTTGAGCGATGAAGACGGCTGGGACCATCTTTACGTCATGCCCGCATCCGGCGGAGACGCCGTCCAAATCACCAAGGGAAAATTCGAAGCCTGGCGCCCGTCATGGTCCCACGACAGCACGCGCATCGCCTTCGACGCCAATCTTGAGGATCGACCCGGCGACCGCGTCCTCGGCATCGCAAAAATCGCCGATGATCCCGCGCACGCCGAAGTCACTTACATTCCCGCCACGCCGGGCACAAATATCGAGCCACACTGGTCCGAAGGCGACGGCCGCCTCGTCTATCAGCACACTGATACGCAGAACAGCGCCGATCTTTACACCATTGGCTCTAACCCCGGCGCGCCGCCCGTGCGGCTCACTGACTCCATGCCGACAGGCATGGATCGCTCTCAGTTCGTCGAGCCTCAGTTCGTGCATTTTCCAGGCCCTGACGGTCAGCAAGTCCCCGGCTGGCTTTTTGTTCCGAAAAATCTCGATAAATCGAAAAAGCATCCAGCGATCATGTGGATTCATGGCGACGGCGTAAATCAGAACTACGATGGGTGGCACGTGCAGCGAAACTACGCTGTCTACTACAGCATCCATCAGTATTTTCTTCAGAAGGGCTACGTCGTCTTCGCTCCCGATTATCGCGGCAGCATCGGCTACGGCCGCGACTGGCGCACCGGCGTCTACATGGACGTCGGCGGCAAGGATGCCAAGGACGCCTGGATGGGCGCGAACTATTTAAAGACTCTTCCCTACGTTGACGCGGACCGCATCGGCGTCTGGGGCCTAAGCTATGGTGGGTTTTTCACTCTGATTGCGATGACGGATCAACCGAAACTCTTCCGCGCGGGCGTGGACGTCGCTGGTGTCACCGACTACACGATGTATTATTCCGATCCCTACCACGGCGACTGGACCGCCAGCCGCATCGGCACTCCTGAGCAAAATCCGCAAGTCTATGCAAACGCTTCACCGCTTTCGCACATCGATCGCCTCGAACGGCCGTTGCTGGTACTCCACGGCACCGCCGACGTGAATGTTCCCTTCCTCGAGTCCGTGTGGCTGATGGACGAGGCGCTGAAAAAACACAAAGGCGACTTGATCTCATTCATGATTTATCCAGGCGAGTTTCACTACTTCACACGAGAGCACGTCCTGCTGGACGCCTGGTACCGCGTCGACAATTTCTTCGACGCCAACTTGCGCGCTCCTGCCACAACCAAACCAAAACCGAAGTGATTTCTCGCCTGCTCTGAAGTCATACCAGGCGGATCGGTTTAAGATCCTTCGCACTCTTTAATGGCTTGGTTCGAGAATTAATTTCTGCACGCGCCAATTCAGAATTTCGCTCACGTACAGCTCGCTCTCGGATGGGCACGCTATTTCGTGAATCCACCCGAATTGCCCGAGCTGCTTCCCTGCTTTACCAAACATCCCGAGCACTTTCCCATCTAGGCTGAGCTTGTAAATTCGCCCTGGAAAAGCATCCGACGTGTACAGTACCTGCTTTGGTCCCGGGGTAATGCAAACCGTCCACGGAGCACCTGGAGCCATCGTGCCATTAGTCGCGGCAGGCTTATTTCCAATGGCCGCGCGAGCATCCGGAGGAGCTGGCACATCGATCGTGAATTGCCTCAAGAACTTGCCTTCTCCGTCAAACACCTGAATCCGCCGATTGCCGCGATCCGCCACATATACATTCCCCGACGCATCCACGGCAATGCTGTGCGGCACGTTGAACTGTCCCGGCTGATCCCCCGGCTCGCCCCATGACTTGATCCAATTCCCGTCCTTGTCAACTTTCGCCACTCGCGAATTAATATACCCGTCGCTGATATACGTGTTCCCCGCCGCGTCCCAAGCGACATCCGTGACTTGCCGAAACAGCCCGTCCACAGGAGGAAGCGGCGGCTTAACATGTTTCAGCGGGCCAGTGCCGTCATCGGAGGCTTCCTGCTTCCTCCCAAACACCATCACTACGCGCCCCTCGGGGTTGAACTTGATCACCATGTCCGACCCTTTGTCCGTCACCCAAATGTTGTCCTGCGCATCGACCTTCACGGCATGTGCAAACGACCACGCATAAAGATTGTGCCCAATCTCTCGCACAAATTTTCCGTCCGCGGCAAACTCCAAAAGCTGCGCGCCGCTTGCCGCATACGATGGCCCTGTCGAATTTCCGCGCGAGAAAACGAAGACG
>DATEWL010000437.1:0-3215 GCA_035258025.1 Candidatus Acidiferrum sp.
GTATTTGGTGAAGGTGAGCGGAAACCCGGACGAGAAGAGGATTGCACGGTTGCGGGCGGGGATCGTGATTGAGTTGGAGGATGGGAGAAAGGTGAAAACTTCGCCGGCGAAGATACGGCTGTTCGAGGATGGGGAGAATCCGTGGTACGAAGTGGTTTTGATCGAGGGACGGAACCGGCAGATACGGAGAATGTTTGAGAAGGTGGGACATTTGGTGGAGAAGATTCGGCGGGTAAGGATGGGGCCTTTGGTTTTGGATTTGGAGCCGGGGAGGTTTCGGGCTTTGACGGGGAAGGAAATCGAATTGTTGAAGAAAGCGGCGGGTGGAAACGAGTGACATTAGCGCGTGGGGCACGACTGTGCGCGCGGCGAATGCAACATTCGTTTCTTGATGCGAAAATGGATAGAAGAAGGAACAAAAAAGAAGAGGAAGAAAAAGACAACGCAGAGACGCACAGTTCGCAAAGTCGGCGCTGAGAAGGAAAAGCAGATTCCTCGCTGCGCTCGGAATGACAGTTTATTGGTATCGGCAGGTTGAGTTGTAAGTGGGCAAGTTGGGCGGCGAGAAGACGGTAGGTCAGAGATTGGGGAACATGACACGGACGATTGAAGAGTTGATTCCAGATTATATTCGAGGGCTGCCGGTGTATGTGCCGGGGCGGCCGATTGAGGAAGTGGAGCGCGAGCTGAAGATTCATGCGGTGAAGCTTGCGTCGAATGAAAATCCACTGGGGCCTTCGCCGAAGGCGGTGGAAGCGGCGAAGAAGGCGCTTGCGGATGCGCACCGTTATCCGGACGGCGGGACGCATGTTCTGCGCGAAACACTGGCGGCGCGGACGGGGCTCGCCGCCGAAGAACTTTTTGTTGGGTTGGGATCGAGCGAAATTATTGATTTGGCTTCGCGCGTTTTCTTGCGGGCTGGGCTGCAGGGTCTGACCTCGTTCGGAAGCTACGCGCCATTTTCGGTGGCGATTCGGGCTAGCGGGGCGGAGTTGGTGCTGGTGCCGCAGAAACATTTCGCGTTTGATTTAGAGGCGATGGCGAAGGCGATTACGCCGAAGACGGGTGTGATCTATCTGGCGAATCCAAACAATCCGACGGGGACGGCGTTTGGTATGGCGGAGTTCGAGGAGTTTCTTGGGCGCGTACCCGAAAGCGTGCTGGTGGTGCTGGATGAAGCGTACGTGCACTATGCGCCGAGCTTGAATCGGCGGAAGACGGAAGAGATTTTTCGCCAGCGCGCGAATTTGCTGATTTTGCGGACGTTTTCGAAAGTGTATGGATTGGCGGGAATGCGCATCGGTTTTGCGATTGGGAGGCCGGAATTACACTCCGCGATGAACAGATTGAAAACGCCGTTTAATACTTCGGGAGTGGCGCAGGCCGCGGCGCTGGCGGCAATCGATGACCGGGAGCACGTCACGCGGTGCATAGAGACGAACGCGAGCGAGCGGAAAAAATTGAGCGACGGTTTGACGCAGCTCGGATTGCATCCCGTGCCAAGCGAGACGAATTTTATTTTTATGGAAGTGGGACCGGAGGCGAAAGAGATTTGCGACGAACTGCTGCACTTAGGAGTGATTGTGAGGCCGCTCGGTTGGATGGGATTTCCTGAGGCGATCCGTATATCGGTGGGGACCGCGGAAGAAAATGGGAAGTGCCTTGCGGCGATGGCGGATGTTTTGGCGAAACGAGCCGGAAGAGGCGAGCTGGCGGCGCGATGAGAGTGTTGTTGCCCGACTGGGCCAGCGCGTCGGCTGATCCGATTCTGGAAATCCTGAAAAAATACAAAACGATGGCGGTAGTGGGATTGTCTTCGAATCCAGCGCGGCCGAGTTTTGGTGTGACGGAATATATGCAGGGCGCGGGGTATAGGATTATTCCCGTGAATCCCAACGAGACGGAAGTGTTGGGAGAGAAGAGTTACGCGCGGTTGGAGGATGTGCCGGAGAAGATTGAGATTGTGGACGTGTTTCGGAGGGCGGCAGAGGTGCCGCCGGTGGTGGAGAGCGCGATAAGGGTTGGGGCGAAGGTGGTTTGGATGCAGTTGGGAATTGAGAATGCAGAGGCGGCGGAGCGGGCGCGGGCGGCAGGATTGATTGTGGTGGAGGATGCGTGCATTCGGGTGGAGCACCGGCGGAGAGTGAAAGAGTTGAGATGAAGTAGGATCGAATTTCGGAAAAAGGTTTGGCCCGCGCGGATTTGATGCGCGGGATTTTTATTTTGGGAGGAAGAAGAAGGCGTTGCACGGAATGGGAAGGGGCACAGCAACGCGGAGAGGCACAGCAATGTGACCACCGGGCACGGCATGCCGTGCCCCTACAACGGAAGGGGGAAGATTGCTAGGTTGCGTTTGCCGGGGAGGATAACGGCCAAGAAGCGGCCGTCGAGGGAGATGTTGAATTCGCGAATGGAGAGGCCGTGGAGGAGCGGTTGCGGCGTGGGTTGGAGAATGGGGACGGCATTGCCGGGTTTTTGCGCGGGGAGTTCGGGAAGGGCGATCCAGACGAGGTCGCCGGATTTTCGTTCGACGGCGCGCTTGAGCATGATGCGATTTTCGTCGGGAGACCAATGGAAAACGCCGAGGCCCACGCGCAGGTGGACAAAGTGATCAGGAGCGGCGAGGTCGCGAACTTCCAGCATTTCTCTGTCGATGAAATAGGCGACTTTTTTGCCGCTGGGTGAAACGGAGAGTCCGCCGGCGTAGCCTTCGAGTGTGGCGACTTCCTTATCGTCCTGCGCAAGAAGTTCGAGTCGCTGAAGGCGCGGAGGGCCGGATTGCGCGCGGTCTTGTTCCACAGCGATGGCGGCATTCGTGTGCGGGATGCGATCGGAGTCGATGAAGGTGCGGCCCTCGAAGGCAAGACCGGCCGGGCCAGTCGTGACATTGGTGTAGCGAAAAGAAAAGAGCATGTGCGGCTTGATGGCTTCTTCGAGATAGACGATGGTGGCGTTGTCCTGTAGCCAGGTGGCGTTGTAACAGTCCTTGATGAGGCTTTCGCCCTTGCCGATGCGGATTTCCTTGCCGCTATCCTCGAGCGCGAGAGTCATGGAGGAATCTTCGGTGCGGCCGCCTTCGTCTACGACGCTGGTGGTGAAAAGCTGCGCAAGGAACATGCGGCCGTTGGGAGACCAGTGGAAGGCGTCGACGGCGTAAGAGAAAAGGGCGTCGCCGCGGTTGAACTTGTCGCCTTGGAGCAAGCGGCGTCGCTTGC
>DATEWL010000438.1:0-4728 GCA_035258025.1 Candidatus Acidiferrum sp.
TTTCTGAAAACGTTGGCGCGGTTGTGCGATCGGACCGAGCGGTTGGACGCCTTGCGAGGCAGATTATGCGATGGCTTCCCGAGGCGGGTTCGGGACCGCCGGGAATTTTCGAGCGCGCGATGTTTCGAATGCGCATGCGCGGAGGGATTTTTTCCGGCGTGGCGTATCTGTTTCGACTTTCGCTTTCGCCCACAGAGGAAGATTGGGTTGCGGGCGCTGAAAATAAAAGGCACTGGTTTCTGGATGCGTTGGGACGGCCGTTTCGTCTCGCGCGAAAATATGGGAACGACGGCAAGTCCTGAATCGTGCCCGTTCGGAACGAAAAGCTGATTACAAACTCACGCCCCAAAATAAAAGGCCCGGACGGAGTGCCCGAGCCCTCTTCAATCGAGCGTTCTTAGATATTGGTGCGTCGCGAAATGGCTCGCGGAGTCTTTGACGGTGGCGGAGGCAGCTCAACAGTAATCGAAACTTCGCTCTTGTTGCGCAGGATGCCTAGTTTTACGGTTTTTTCGTCGCGTTTGCCGGAGAGCTTTTCGCGCAGATCGCCGAGCGAACGGATGCGTTCGCCGTTCAGCGAGGTGATTACGTCGCCGCTCTTCACGCCCGCTTTTTCCGCGGGAGAACCTGCATTTACTTCGCGGACGAGGACACCCTCGCCGTCAGGCGCGCCAAAATAGGCGCCGAACTGGCCGCTCAGGTCTTCGGCATCGATACCAAGACGCGGGCGCGAGCCAGCCAGCACACCGTAGCCGCCCCAGTCCATATCCGGCATGGGCGCCACTTCTGGAACTTCAATGTTTGGTAGCTGGAAAGAAAACGCGCGCGGAGCGGTCTTGAACCACATGTTGCCGTGATCTTCCGACTTGCCCAGCGTCACGCTGACCGTTTGCGCGTGGCCGTCGCGCCACACGGTGAATTGCACGGAGCGTCCCGCAGGGATTTCGCGAATCATGCGCCGAAACTGCGCCGCGCCTTCGACTCGCTGGCCGTTAATTTCCGTGATGACATCGTTGTCTTTGAGGCCGGCTTTGGCGGCAGGGCTGTCGGGCACGATGCGCTCCAGCAAGACGCCGCGCTCCGCAGGGAGCTTCAATTCTTTTGCTTTCTCTGAGCTGATTTCCTGCGACTCGACGCCGAGCCAACTTGCGCCCTCATCGCCGAGGACCACCATCGCGTCTTCATCACCCGGCTCTGGCGTTATTTCAATCCGTCGCTGCTGCTCTTGCGCTTGCTGAACAGCGGCCCTTACTGACGCTTGCAATGCGCGAGCGTCAAGGCGCTCCGCCAATCGTTCCTGCTGGCCGGCGAGCCGCTCTGCCAGGCGCGCTTGAAGCTCTTCTATTTTTTGCTCCAACTGGGCGACTTTTGCGTCCGCCGGCTCCTGCGAATGTGCAGGAGGGCTGGGCAGCGCAATCAGCGCCAGCCCGAGCGCCACGGCCCCGCCACCCATAAACAGATTTCGCTTCGTCATGATATTTTCCGTCCTCCTAGTTCCCTTAGACGCGGCTCGCCTCAAACCGTCGACCGCAAGATTACGATTTGAATTCCGCCATTGACGGTGTTCAACCGGATGGGCGCTCCGCCCCTGCCAAATTTTCCGCGCATTTCGCGGGGACGCGACGCGGTTTCTTGCGAAAACGGCAGCTCGGAATAAAAGTTTCCGTTTAGCGAGCGCGCTTCCAGATTCGCCTGCGTATCCTGCGGCACAGCCAGGAGGACGGAGCCGTTGGTCGTCTCGGCCGCCATACCCTTTTCATCCAGAGCACGCGATAGCTCGAGGTGCACGTTGCCGTTGGTAGTGTGGGCGTGGACGCTGCCTCCGCCCTCATAGACCTCGATATTTCCATTCACAGTGCGCAGCTCTTCCACCGACTCGACACCAGCGATCTTCACCGTGCCGTTGACCGTGCCGATATGCTCGACGCGTGCGCCGTGCGGAACGCGAATCGTATACTCGACGGCCACTTCCACGCCCTCATTTTGCGGATAGCGCGTGATGACCGAAACATCGTTCGGCTTGGCGTCGACTTCGATGGAGACACGATCGAGGTCTGACTCTTTTTCCTTGGCGATTTTTACCGCATGGATTTCGATCACATCGCGGTCCCATCCTTCCACTTGAACGGGGCCGTTGACATTTTGCAGCTCAAAGGTGCCGCCCGGCTGCAGCGGATAGGAATGATTGAAGTCTTTGCTTTTCGCAAAACACGGCGCGGCCGAACCCATCGCCAGAGCAAGGATGAACAACACCGCCGTACGAAAATTAGGACGTAGCATCGCGTTCTACCCCCTTCGAGCACATCTCACGAGCTATTGCTCGTTCTTGCGAAGCGACCGAGGAACCCGGGACCCGAACAAAATCTACGCGCGATGCTGCGCTTGCTGCGTTCTACTTCAGTGCAGCTCAAAATCAAATGTGACCGTCGAAATGGTTTCGACGCGCGTGCCATTGATCAGAGCGGGGTTTGCGCGCCACCGCTTCACGGCGTCGATCGCTGCGTCGGCCAGCACCGGTTCCCCCTGCAAAATCTTCTGTACTTCGATGCTTCCGTCTGTCTTCACCTTCACTTGCAATATCACAACTCCCTGAATATGTGCGCGCTTGGCAAGCTCGGGATAGGCGGGGCGTGGCGAGGCGATGAGCCGCTTGAAAAAATCGCTGGAATCTTCCCTCAATCCGCCCATAAGAGCGATTTCCAGCTTGTCCATCCAGCTTTCGAGCCAGTCGCTCGTTTCCCCAGGCGCCGGAGGCTCCTCGGTTTTCGGATTGGGTGCCGAGGCTTTGACCGGGAGAATATCCGGCTCGTGCTTGCGCTCGATGCGTTCGCGCTGCTCGCGAATGAGGGAATCGCGCAGTCCCGTGTCCGCATCCAGGAACTGCAGCCGGATTTTGCCCACAGTTGTGCGCAGCTTAAGGACTTCGCCTCCTCCGTTCAGAGCTCCAGTGGCGCGAACGGATCCGGCGGTGCGACTCCCGAGCGGCTGAATGTTCAAGAGGAGCGCCGGGTCGGCATCGATCCGGCTCAAACCGCCGTTTTCAACCATAGCGTCAATGTTGGCTGCAAGATTCCTGGGCAAGAAAACAATAATGTCTCCGGCGCCGGAGGAAAGCTGCGAGGCGCCGGGAAGGCTCACCTTGCCTCCGGAAGAGTTCCCCTCCGGATTTATCCAGGCTTGAATCGTGCCACCGGCTGTGGCCGCTTGTACGGCGCCTGCTACGCGCGTCAGACAAATACTTCCGCCGTTGGATTCGACTTCCATAGGTCCGGAAACGGTGATGATTCGAATGCCGCCGCCGCCGGTCTGCGCGCGAACGGAGCCACGCACTTCGCCGAAGTCAATCTGGCCGCCGCCGGTGCGCACGCTTACGAAACTTCCCGCTTGCTTTAGCGTGATGTTGCCGCCGTCGGTTTCCAGCTGCGCGCGTCCGCTGATTTGTCCTGCGCGGATGTGGCCGCCACCGCTGCGCAGCACGGCATCTCCGGAAATATTTCCAGCGACAATGTGTCCACCGGCGGTGAAGGCATCCAGGTTGCCAGCAACGTCTTGAACCTGAATGTGACCGCCTTCCGTGTAAAGTTTGGCGCTCGGATGTCCCTGCGCGACGTTGCGAAATCCGGTGAAGCCGATGCGCCCGGTTCGAATGTTGCCGCCCCCGGTGATCAGGCTCGCCGTGCCGCCAACGTCTTGCGTTTCTATGTCGCCGACGCCGGTGTTGACGTCCAGGCTGAAACCTACGGGGACGGCCACCTCAAATTGCACGTAAAATTGCGCGGTTGCTCCGCTGCGGGCGGTTTGTGACGGCGATGCTCCGATAATTTCCACACCGGACGCGGTGGCTCTTGCCGTAAGCGAATAACGATCGAGAAGGCTTTGCGCCAGCGGTGCGCGCGCATCGGTTTCTATATGCGCTGTGTAGCGGACCACCTGCGGCGCACCCGGTTCGAGAGTGACGATGCGCACCGAGCCCAGGTCCGCGGTCAGATGAAGCGTTAGACCATCTCTGGTTTGCAGAGTTCCCGAACGATCGGCAGAAGCGCGCGCGCCAGGGTCAGCGGAGGCAGGCGAGTTGACAGGAGGGGGATCGTAAGTGTTCGCGCAATAAGCCAGCCCCGGCAGAAGTGCGAGCGTAAAAACAAAGGAAAGCGCGATGCGAGGGACCCTGGGGCATGGACCGCTTGTCGTTTTGAAATTTGTGATCGTGCTCATCTCTCGCCGGCGACTTTTCTCAAATAACCAATTTTCTCACTACACTTCTTAGGGTGCTTCGTTCAGTAAACTTCTTTTGCTAAACTTTTTCTACTGAACTTCGCGCGTGCCAATCTGGCGCAAAGCTGCGGCGCTCCGCAGCCGGACGTAGCGGTTGGGGTCACTGCGCTGAAGCTCCTGGAGAGTGCGAATCACATGTTCCATCGAGGGGTCGAGGGGACGTTCGACGCGATCGGGCGCAAGAGCAGGTTCGGTATTCTCCGAAGTATCCGGCGCGCCGGGCTCCAGCGAGCGAACCAGGAGGTTGACTGCTTCGACGCGCACGCCGGGATTCGCATCGTGCTCCAGCGCATCGATCAACGTCTCGCGAACCGCATGGTCGGCCACGGCATCGCGCAAGGATTCCAGCGCCTTCATGCGCACCGCGGGGTTTTGATCCTTGCGTGCCGCGAAGAGCAAGGCACGGCGTACGTCCAGATCGGCGTTGCGGGCCCGTAGCGCTTCCAGGCAATCCAG
>DATEWL010000439.1:0-2132 GCA_035258025.1 Candidatus Acidiferrum sp.
GGGATGATCACGGCAATGATGCTCTCTCGTTGATTTCGCAGCGTGATCGCAAGTACGTCACTGACTTCGAAGGCTTACCGTTTGCGGGTTTCGCGAAACTACATTGGGTCGAGCTCGATCTCGGCAAGTGGGACGCCGCGAAACCCTTGCGTCTTATCATCGACGGCTACACAGATTATTTCACCGCCACTTCGATGTACGCAGCCGATCAGGCTGGAGTGAAAGTCATTGCTCCGTATGTCGAAGCACAGGATGCAAATAACAAATGGGTCCGCGTCGTGGAAGACATGGGCTTTCCCGCTGGCCTCGAACGCACCATGGTTACGGACCTCACCGGCAAACTTCCGCCGGGCACGCGGCGGATTCGTATCGTCAGCAATCTAAAAATTTATTGGGACGCGATTCGCATCGATCAAACTCCCGATGCAAAAGAAATCCGCGCCGCCGAAGTTCCTCTCGCGAAAGCTTCGCTGGAATTTCTCGGCTATCCTCGCGAAATTCGACTCACTCCCGCCAGCGACACAACGTACTCTTTCACGAACCGCAGCATGACTGGCCCGTATGCGCGCGCCGCGGGCAACTACACGCGCTTTGGCGATGTGCTCGATTTGCTGAACGCAGCTGACGATCGTTTCGTCGTGTTCGGCTCTGGCGAGGGCGTCAAACTCGATTTCGATCCGCGCAACTTGCCTGCGCTCCCCCCCGGATGGGTGCGCGATTATTTCTTCTATGCCAACGGCTTCGAGAAGGATCTGGATTTCTACGCGGCCTACGCTTTTAGCGTTGAACCACTTCCGCGCCACACTCTTCTTCCCTACCCGTATCCCGCGGGCAAAGAGTATCCGGACGACGCACAGCATCTCGGATACCAACTCGAATACAATACGCGCCAGCGTTCGGACCGGCTGCCACCGAGTTTGAGCTATCGGTACCCGAAGAAGTAGAGGCGGCAAGGTCAATTCAACGGGCACAGGTAAGAGTGCCCGTGCTACTGAGAGCTGCGGGTCAATCCCATTGGACGGGTTCCCAGGCCCTGGATTGCGAGCTCTTCAGAATAGCGTCGCAAAGAAGCATTTCGTCGTGGCCGGTTTGAAAGGTCGGGAATGTTCGTGGCGCTTTCCAATCGCCCGCCGCAATGTATTCATAGAAGTCGCGGAAGAGCTGCATGAACGTGTCGGGATAGCCTTCGGTGTGCCCGCCGGGATACACGGCGTAGGGCCGCGCTTCGGGGGTCATTAGCGCGGGATCCTTGAGCATCGAGCCATTCGCAGAATCGCGGCGGCCGATCCACATTTCATTCGGATTTTCGGCATTCCACCACAACGAGGCTTTCGAACCGTCGATGCCGAAGCTCAGCTTCGCTTTATGGCCGGCGCTGACTTGGGACACCGTGACGACACCGCGCAAGCCGTCTTGAAAATGAAGCAGCATGGTGGCGTAGTCGTCGGTGGTCATGGGCATTTCGTCGTAGGCGGTAGAGTCGGCTTTCTTGAAGGTTTCCACGCGGCCGCGTGGCTTGCGGCGAACGGAAATAACCGTGGCGAGATCCGCGCAGACCTCGGTGATTTTCTTGCCCGTTAGGAACATCAGCAAATCCATGGCGTGCGTGCCGATGTCGGAGACAGCGCGCAGTTCGCCGCCGAGTTTTTGTTCGAGGCGCCAGTTCCAATCCGTGGGATGCAGCAGCCAGTCCTGCAGAAAACTTCCGTGCGCGGTGTGCGGCGTGCCGATCTCGCCTTTCTGGATCATAGAGCGCGCTTCCTGACAGAGGGGGTAGTAGCGCAGATTGTAAGCAACGCCGCCAACGCGATTCGCTTCGCGCGCGAGCTTCACCAGCATTTCGGATTCGCGCGAATCCATAGCCAGCGGCTTTTCGCACAGGACGTGTTTGCCGGCTCGGAGCAATTTGCTGGCCTGCTCGAAGTGCACGTGGTTGGGCGTGCAGATGTGGACCGAGGTTACCTTTGGGTCCGCGGCGAGCTCGTCGAGCGAGGCGTAGGCGTGTTCGAGGCCGAGAGCCTGGCTGGATTCCGCTCCGCGCTCTTTCGTGCTGCCGAGAATGCCGCGTATGGGAATTCCCAGACGCCGCAGGGCATCTACGTGCGCTCTGCCGACAAATCCCACACCGATCA
>DATEWL010000440.1:0-8535 GCA_035258025.1 Candidatus Acidiferrum sp.
GGTGTCGGTGCCTAGGAGATAGATTCGGGCGCCGCTCGCGCCGAAAAGGTGCAGATGAGACGGGACGAAGCCGAGCAGATGGTAGGCGGCGGCGCGGTCAAAGAATCTGAGAGGGACGGCTGTGGCCGTGTCTTCTTCGTATTGGTCAAAGGAACCTGCTCGCAAACGAAGCGGATAGAAGAACGGGCGCAAGTGGAGGTGGCCTCGCGCATCCATCAAGTGAACGCGCATGGGAGGGAGATAGGGGCGCTCACGGTCTTGCTCGACTGGATCGTAAGGTGCGAAAAATCCCGCGGCGGCAATGATGCCGTGGAGCGCCACCAGGACGATGAGCCATCTCGTGAATTTGCGGCGCTGCGTCATTCGGCACTCGCTGCGGTGCGGATACGGGGATCGGCCAAGTAGAGGAGTATGTCCGCGAAAAGATTTCCGCCGACTAGGAATAACATCGAAAGAAGAACGCCGCCGATAACTACGTAGAGATCGCGCGCCAGAATCGATTCGAGAAGAAGCGGACCGAGGCCCGGCCAGCTCATGACGACTTCGACGAGCAAAGATCCGCTTAAGAGTGTGCCGACGCTGAATCCGAAAAGCGAGATGAGGGGGTTTGCCGCGGCGCGAAGCGCGTAGCGATAGAGGAGTTTGCGCTGGGGGATGCCATGGCCGGCGGCGGCTCGAAGAAAAGGAGCGTCGAGAACATCGGCGACAGAAGCGCGAACGTGGCGAACGAGCATTGGAAGAGTTGCGAGGACGAGGGAGACCACCGGGAGCACCATGTGCAAGGCGATGTCGCGGAGCTTGTGGCTCACTGATAATTCATCGAAGCCGACGGAGACGAGGCCACCTGTTGGGAACCAGCCGGTGCGGACCGCCAAAATCAGCAGGCCGAGAGCAAGGACTAGATCGGGGACCACCAGGAGTGTTGCGGTGGTCCAAGAAAGGACGCGGTCGGGCGCGCGGCCGAATCTTGCGGCGCTCCAGACGCCGAGGGGAAGGGCAACAAGCCAGGCGAGCAGCGTGGCGGTTATTGTGAGAAGAAGAGTGTTTCGCGCGCGAGCCCAGAGTAGCGGGGCGACAGGGCCGTTGTAAGTAAAGGAAAATCCAAGTTGGCCGTGCGCGACGGCGTTCAGCCAGTGGGCATAACGAACGGGTAGCGGGCGATCGAGTTGATATTGCGAGCGCAGGGCGGCGACGGTATCTGGAGAAATCTGCGGATTTAAGCGCATCTCATCGAAATAGTTTCCTGGCGTCAGAGCGGAGAAAAGAAAAGTGAGCAGGGAAACGCCGAACAGAAGAAAGACGGCGTGGAGCGCTCTGCGAATGAAATAACGCATCAAAAATGCACCAATACGCCGGGCGTTTCGATGAAACGGGGCGTGGCCGCCATGAGTGAGCGAGTGGCTTCGTGATTTGGCGACGACAGAATCTTTTCGAAGGGACCAGATTCCACAATGCGCCCCTGATACATGACGGCGATTTGATCGGCCATGTGAGCGGCCATTGCAAAATCGTGAGTGATGAAGAGATAAGTCAAGCCGAGAGAGGACTGCAAATCGAGCAGGAGGTTGGAGATTTGGGCTTGCACGGAGCAATCGAGTGCGGAGAGCGCTTCATCCAAGATGAGGAGTTTTGGCTCGAGGGCCAAGGCGCGGGCGATCGCGAGGCGCTGTTTTTGTCCGCCGCTGAGTTCGTCGGCTCTTCGCGCGGCCATTTTGCGAGGGATTGCGACGCGGTCTAGAAGTTGCAGCGCCCTAACGGCGCGGTCCGGTTTGGTGAAGCGCCCCTGCACGAGAAATGGCTCGCTGACGATATCGAGGGCAGTCCAACGCGGATTGAGCGAACTTGCGGGATCTTGAAATACGAGTTGAATTTGCGGGCGGAGCAGGCACTGCTGATTTTCACCGAGTGCCGCGGCGTCGATTCCTTCAAACCAGACACTTCCCGATGTGGGAGGTTCCAGGCAGGCGATGCAGAGTGCAAGCGTGCTTTTGCCGGAGCCGGATTCGCCGACGAGCGCCAGAGTTTCCCCCGATGGAATTGACAGGGAAACGCCATCGAGCGCTGTGAGTTTGACCTTCGAGCTAGCAGATCGCCCGGCTGCGTAATGTTTCACAAGATTTTCGACCCTCAAAAGCGGCTGCATAGTCTCTTCCTGGAATAACGATCAACCGGCAAACTTGAAGCATGAAACTTCATGCAACTCGCCCACAGCGTTGACCGCCGGTTCGTCGCATTGGCAAACTTCCATTCTTTCCGTACACCGAGGCTCGAACTGGCAGCCGCGGTCAAACAATGCGAGGTTGGGCGGTTCTCCTGGGATAACGGGCAGCCTAGTTTTGCGCGCGCTTTGGCCTTCAGCAAAGTCTGTTGGCAGACACCGCAGCAGTGCCGCGGTATAGGGATGTTGAGGCGAGGAGAGCACTTTCGCGGCTGGGCCAATCTCAGCGACTCGTCCCGCGTAGAGGACAAGGATGCGATCCGCGAGGCCCGCGAGGAGAGCGGGATTGTGAGTGATGAGAATCATCGCTAGGCCTAGCTTCTGCCGGAGTGTGCCAAAGAGCTGCAGGATTTCCTTTTGGGTTGTCGGGTCGAGGGATGCGGTTGGTTCATCGGCGACGACGAGGGAAGGCCCGCAGGCGATCGCTTGAGCGATGAGGACGCGTTGACGATGCCCTCCGCTTAGCTCGTGTGGATAAGACCGGGAAATGCGTTCGGCGTCGACGGGAAAGACCGATGCAAGAAGTTGGCTGGTTTTCTCGTTTAGAGCGCGGCGGGCCAAGTATTCGTGGGCGGCCAAAACATCGGAAACTTGTTGTCCGATTTGCAAGGTGGGATGGAGAGAGGACGAAGGCTCTTGAAAGATCAGGCCGATGCGTCCGCCGCGAATTCTCCGAAGATCTTGCGGAGAAACTTCCAGGAGGTTCTTTCCTTCGAAAAGCACTAAACCCTTTTGGATTTTTCCGTTGGATGGCAGAAGTCGCAGGAGAGCAGCGGCAAGGGTGCTCTTGCCGGAGCCGGATTCGCCGAGCACACCCAGAATTTCTCCTGGGCCGAGGTCAAAATTGACGCCTGCGAGGGCGGGGCAGACTTCACCCGAGCGGGCGGAGTAGGAGACGTGAAGATTTTTGACTTCAAGAAGCGGCATCATGCCTTAGACCACGGGCGGCACTTTCCGCCCACTATTTATGGTCTGTTAAGAGGCTGAGGCCTACAAGACGGACGTATTTCCCTGCGCAGGAAGGTTATTGACGAGTAGGAACTTACTGTCCTTTGGTACAGGGAGCGTAGCCGAGGGTGAAATTTGGATACACCACTAGGCTATTCAGCGGTGTAAGTGACTTCGAGCCGACGAATCAGAAAGCAGGAGAGAACAAGAATTGCGACGGTAAGACAGAGCAAGCCGGAGATGGCGATGAATGGAGAGACAGGTTCGGCGACGATGGTGAAGATAGCCATGGCACCTTCGACGGGTAACTTGACCGGGCAGAGATGCTTCAGATAGAAAGTGACGCTCAGATGCTGCGCCCAGGAGGGAAAGATCGGAGCGACTGCTTCCCAGCCCATCAGCATCACTCCTGGAATAATGGGATTCTTGAAGAGCAGACTTAGAGCGAGAAAAACGGCGCCGTAGCCGAGACAAGCAAGAGCTGTCACCAAGAAATAAGAGCCCAGTTGGCCTAGGCCGGGGCCGTCAAAGACGTACGATCTGCCGGCGGAACCGAGGCGGATGTAGACGAGGAAGAAGCAAGCAAAAACCGCTGCTTCGAAGAGCGCAATAGAAACAACCGCACCGGCAAGGAATTTTCCAACCACAAGGACTTCTCTTCTGACTGGGACCAAGAATTGATAGTGAAGTGTGCGCTCGACCATTTCGCCGCGGAAGAGCCACGTAAAAATGCCCATGCAAGCGAAAAAGATGCCAAGCCGGATGTAATAGAGCTGGAAGGTAATTCCTGCTAAGAGAAACGTATCATCCTCGAGCTGAGAAGGGCTGGTATCTTTGTCAAGAACATAGCGGAGTATCAGGAAGAAAACCGGTATTAACGCGAGCAGATAAACCCAGATTCTGCGGCGAGTGAAGAGGTTGCGGCGAACTTCGTTGCGCACGAGGATGGATATCTGGCTGGCGAACAGCCGCCACGGCTGTTCTTTGAGAGAGCTTTGGGTGCGGGCTACTGATTCCTGGAGGCTCATGTTGGGCTGCCATCCGATCCGATGAGATATTGATAGATGGAATTTACGTCGTCGTCGGCGGGAGCAACGGCATCGACTTCGACTAAGCCCGCGGATACGATTTTGTTGAGCAGCAGGGAAAACTGTTCGGCGTCACGTGTTCGAACCAGGACGCTCTGGCCATCGCTCAGGATTTTGGCTTCGACGACGTGATCGAGTTCGAAAGCGGCGGACGCCAGCGCCGCTGGATTCGAACAGCGGACCAGGATTTGCATGGGATGATCGCGAACTTCGCGGCGAACCTCTTTGATCTGGCCTTCGGCGACGACGTAGCCGCTGCTCATCAGCACAACGCGATCGGAGATGCGATCGACTTCCTCCAAAATATGGCTGGAGATGATGACGTGCATTCCCTGTTTGGCGATGGCTCCGAAAAGGGCGATCGATTCGGCGCGGGCCATGGGATCGAGGCCGTTGAGTGGTTCGTCGAGAACCAGCACGGAAGGGTGATGCGCGATGGCTTGAGCCAAACGAATGCGCTGGCGCATTCCTTTGCTATAGCCAGCTACTTTGCGGCGCGCGACTTGCGCCATGCCGGCACGTTCGAGGGCCTCGTTTGTGAGCTTGGTGGCCTGGTCGTGGCCAAAACCGTGGAGGCGCAATGGCCAATAAATGAAATCGTAGCCGTTGGTGCCGGGAGGGAAAGAATCGAATTGCGTGCAGTATCCGACTTGCCGAAAGAACTCGATGGGCTGTTGGGGTGTGAGGCCGAGAACGTAAATCGCGCCGTGTGATGGCTTGATCAGGCCGGTAAGCAAATTCATCAGCGTGGTCTTACCCGAGCCGTTGGGCCCGACGAGGCTGGTAATACCCGGCTCGAGCGAGAAATTCACTTTGTTCACGCCGAGAACTTCTCCGTAAAACTTGGAGACATTATCGAAGACTATTTGGCGGGCGTCTGGGGTCATCCACGCACCGTTTCACGGGCGCGCAGGCGCGCATTGAGAATGACAAGCGCAAGCAAGCAAAGACAAATCAGGGAGCCCCACGCCGCAGGAATTGGAATCTCGTCCCATCCCCGTCTAGCCAGCCGTCCGGATTCCTCACGAAATCCATGTGAGACGATTAGCTGGAACATGTACGAGAAATTCAGCAGCCGGCCCCAGATGGTGCTCATGATGGCGTTGAACATCTCGCCGAGGCCCGCAGGGATGAAAAATGTGATGAAGATTATGCCAGTAGCCACAATCCGCAACTTGACCCACGCGGATACGGCTAGAGAAAGGAGGGAAAGCGTGAGTATCCAAATCGCCGAGCACAACACAATAGGAACGACCATCCACAGGTGCGACCAGATCCAGCCGTTTCTAGCCAACCCGGATTGGAGGCCAAATAAGAGCAGGCAGGGAACCCACGTGACGGCGGAGAGCAGCAATCCCAGCACTGCGAGTTTTCCAAGAACATAATCGGTCCGGCTGAATGGGCGGCTCAGAAAAAGAGGGAGCGCGCCATTCGTTAGATCGCCAGCGATCAGGACGGGCCCAACCCAACAATTCAAAAGAAAGGCTGCCTGGGTCTGCACCATCATGATGACGATGAAATATTGGCTTTCCACCTTGAACAAATCCATATCTGAGCGCAGTTGCATCAGCAACTGCAATGTTTTGTTATTGGCGACGAAAATGTAGCCTGCAGCGAACAGGCAGGGAACGATACAAAGGATCAAGAGAAGAACGAAGAAGCGCGACTTAAACAGGTCAGCGAACGCAAATCGCGTCAGAACAAAAAAACGCGACCATTGGGGAGTCAGCGAGCCGGTGTAAGAATTGTATCGGCGCTTATAAACGGCCATCAGATGCTCCCGATTGCTCCATCGCGTTGAGGAAGATGTCTTCGAGCGAATCACGGCGGTGATTCATGCGGCGAATCTGCACCCCGCGATCCGCCGCGACTTTGAAGACCTCCCTGATTTCGACGCTGTCCGGCATAACTACCTTTATGCGTCCGCTGCTGAAGACAGCGCACTCGCAGCCGATGCTTTCGAGCGCAGAGGTGAAAGACGCCTCGGCGCCGATTGTTTCCAGCTCGAGGAACTTGCGGTTGGCACGCCGCTCTTCGGCAAGATTGCAGATGGAGGCGATTTGCCCGTTGCGTAGGATCAGCACCTCGTCGCACGTTTCTTCTACGTCGCGCAGCAGATGCGAGGAGAGCAGCAAGCAGATATCGCTGGCCTCGCGGATTTCGCGAATGAGTTCGATCAAGCGCTTGCGCGCTGGCGGGTCCATGCCGTTGGTTGGTTCGTCCAGAATGAGAACTTTGGGGCCATGGGCAATCGCTTGGGCCAATTTCGCGAGTTGTTTCATACCAAGAGAATACGTTCCTACCGGGCGATAACGCGCTTCGCCCAAACCAACATAGACGAAAGCTTCGTGCGCGCGCTCCATGGCTTGTTCGGAGGGAAGGCCGGAAATTTCCGCCATGTAACGAACGAAGCGGACACCGGACATTTTTGAAATGAAAGCATCGTTTTCGGGCATGTAGCCGACTAATGAGCGGAGCTGTTTGCCGCTGGTATGTGAATCGAGTCCGAGCACGCGAGCGCTGCCTTTGGACGGAGTGTGAAAACCAAGTAGCGTGTTGATGAGTGTGGACTTGCCGGCACCGTTGGGCCCGAGGAGCCCGATGGCGCGGCTCTTCAGAACGCCGGTGAGCCCGTGAAGAATCGTTCGGCCACCGAGTTGAACTTCGAGCCCATTGAGCTCAATCGTTGGGGTCGTCATCTAGAAGTCAATACGGATTAGCCTATCGTGAAGTTCCATGATCGGACAAGCCCAGCAAGTGCAGCAAAGTTGGAAAGGCTGGATTCAAATCAAGAAGCTTCCCGCTGCTGGCCACTTCAATGCGATCGCTCTCTCCGTACGCGCACATCACGCTCGGCTTGGAGTCCGTTGCCAATTGCTGAAGCATCGCCAACTGCCCCGAATTGAGCTGGGAAGCGAGCGGTTTCAGAATCGGACTGAGATTTTGATAGAGCATCGCTGAAAAGTTCGCCTGGTTGTCGCTGGGCAGAAGCGCTCGGAACGAAGCTGAACGCGCCAGCGATGTACCGTTCGCGTGGATCTCTATGGCGGCGATAAGCAGCGCGCGAGAGGGCGCCACGATCATATATCCGTCCGCGAAAGTGTAGTCATACTCGGATGTAACGGCCGCAAGTCCCGGAGATTGCGATTGGATCGTGTAGAACGTTCGTCCACCGACTTGGGCCTGATTGAGCGTTAAGCCGGGCCGATTGGATTTTTGCGCTTCGCGGTTGGCGGCTTGCACCAATTTTTCGATAGCAAGCTGGAGGGCTCCCGATTGGTTGACCTCGATAATGGCCTTCCACGAAGGCGTGGGAAGGACCGGGCCGTCGAGCGCGATGGTCATCTCTCCGCCGAGGGCGCTCGCGAGGTCGTCGCGAAGATTCAAGCCAAGTTCTGCATTTAGCTGAGCCAAATTTTGGCTGAAGTTGGGGTCCGCGGCGCCGAATGTACTGAAGAGGTCATCGAGCACGAGCGCTGGTTGCTTCCCAACGAAAGAGATTGCCGCGCCTGCATTGGCGGAAACATAGTCGAGCGAGCCCACGGGAGCGGGAGCTGCCAGCCAGGAAGCAACGCCGCGCCGCTGGCCATTAAATTCCAGAGTGATGCGGTTGTCTGCTTGACTGGGTCCTTGACCGCGCGTGGCAATCAGATACTTTATGTCGTTGAAGCCGCTATTCTGCAGCGCATTCGATTCCTGTTGTTGGGAGTGTGTCGAGTTCAGAATCTGGCCGAGATTCGCAGCGACCAGAGTTTCGGTGCCCTGACTGTAAACGTTCAAGATTCTTTGGCCGAAGTCGGTTGCAGCAAATTGAGTTGCTCCGCCGTCGAGCTGCGCGCTCATCTCCTGCACGGAAGCTGAGTCGCCGCCGACAACGAGCATGTTCGTCCTGACAAGCATGATCATTCCGCGCTCGCCTGCAGCGAGGGAGGAGAGCGATTGCTGATCCACGACATGCAGATCGGATGTTGCTTGTGGATTAGACAGGGAAGCAGCCAGGTGATTTTGCAAGTATTCCTTCAGTCCGGGCTGTTTGACTTCGGCAAGCAGGATGGGGCCGTGATCGTTGGCGCCGGGGCTCGCTCTGAATGTGATCACCACTTCGTTGCCTAAGTACTGGCTGATGGCTTGAATCTGTCCAATCAACTCTTCGGGAGTCGGGTGCTGATTTGAGTTGCCGCTCTTGTTCCACCAGTCTTGCAGAACTTTGCTTTGCGCAAGCTGCTGCTGAAAGATTTGATTTGCTTGTTGGAGCGCGTCTCCAAGATTGGGGATGCCGAT
>DATEWL010000441.1:0-5219 GCA_035258025.1 Candidatus Acidiferrum sp.
CCATGGAAGTGGGTCCCACGTGCCACTACGTGATGGGCGGCATTCACGTCGATGCCGAAACGGCGCAATCCACTTTGCCCGGACTCTTCGCCGCAGGTGAAGCCGCAGCTGGTCTTCACGGTTCGAATCGCTTGGGCGGAAATTCGCTTTCCGATTTGCTGGTCTTTGGTCGACGTGCCGGCCTCGCGGCCGCGGAGCATGCCAAGCGCGTTTCCCATGCCGGAGTTTCCGATGCACAAATCGCCGAAGCCGAAAAGGAACTCCTCGCGCCGTTTTCCAATCCTAGTGCCGAGAGCCCTTATGCCGTTCACCGCGATCTGCAGAAGGTCATGCAGAGCCTCGTCGGCATTTTCCGCACGGAAGAGGATCTGAAGAAGGCCTTCGCCGAGCTTGAAGAACTGAAAGCGCGTGCAGCAAAGGCCAGCGTCGAAGGCTCGCGGCTTTTCAATCCCGGCTGGCATCTCGCGCGCGAACTGAAGTCCATGCTCACCGTTTCGGAAGCAGTCGCGCTCAGCGCCCTCGCGCGCACGGAAAGCCGTGGCGCACACAGCCGCATCGACTTCCCGAATTACGATCCCGTCTGGGAGAAGAAGCACAACATCATCGTCCGCGAAGGCGCGGAGATGAAGCGCCGCGAGTCTCCCGTCGAGCCCATGCCGGAAGATTTGAAACAGTTCGTAATGGCCGAGTAGGCTTGGTTGAAGTGTGATGTTCGCTGGACTTATGTAGGCGCCGGGCTTTAGCCCGGCAGCAGCCTTTAGCAAAACTCGGCCGCAGCACTCCGAGCGCAGTTTGGAGAACTCATCGATGCCTGACGCAACGTTACGAGTCTTCCGCGGCGAAGGCGCCACCGGCGGCCAAGCGGTCGACTACACCGTGCCCATCGCTCCCGGCATGGTCGTTCTCGACGCGCTCCATTACATTCAGGGCCATCTCGCACCCGATCTCGCCGTCCGCTGGAATTGCAAAGCCGCGAAGTGCGGCTCCTGCTCCGCCGAAGTCAACGGCCGCCCGCGCCTCACCTGCAAAACACGCGTGGACTCTTTCCCCCTGGATCAGCCCATCACGGTCATGCCCATGAAGTCTTTTCCCCGAATTAAAGATCTCGTCACGGACGTATCGTGGAATTATGCCGTCAACAAAAAAATTCCCGCCTTTCGCCCGCAGCAGAACACGGACTGGAAAATTTCCCAAATCGACGTCGACCGCGTCCAGGAATTCCGCAAGTGTATCGAATGTTTTCTTTGCCAGGATGTCTGTCACGTCATTCGCGAGCATGACGAAAAGAAAACCTTCGGCGGTCCGCGCTTTTTCGTCCGCGTCGCCGGCCTCGAACTTCATCCGCTCGATGCCCTCAATCGCACCGCCCTGCTCAAGGACGACCTCGGCATCGGCCTCTGCAACATCACAAAATGTTGCACCGAGGTTTGCCCGGAGGATATTCACATCACGGACAACGCCATCATTCCGCTCAAGGAGCGCGTCGTCGATCAGTTCTACGATCCGCTAACGATGCTGTTCCGCAAAATCATGGGGAAGTAGCTTCAATAACACAGACTTCTGTCTGTGCTCTTCACTGCGCTGCCCGCGTCGCAGTCTTCACTCCGTGTTCGTTTCCCCTTGCACAAGTGTTCGTCTCCGCGCCGAACTCAGGTATCATGCTCCATGGTTTTTCAAAGTAGCTTGAGGAACCGTAACGGAAAGTCGTCCTGATCTTTACTTCCTTACCTCCTCTGCCTCATTACCTCACCATCCACGGAGGTCCCATGCCGCACCAACTCAAATCCATCTCCAAAGCAGGCATCGCGGAAGCCATCGCCAAAGCCGAGCTCTATCGCTACCTCAACGAACCCGAGGAAGCCGAATCCATCTGCCGCGATATTCTCGTCGTCGACGCCGATCATCAACTCGCTCGCCGCATGCTGGGCCTCGCCATCACCGACCAGTTCACCGGCGCCGCCACCGATCGCTACGGCGAAGTCTATTCCATCTTCCAGTCACTCCGCGATCCCTACGAGCGCCACTACTATTCCGGCCTTCTCCAGGAACGCCGTGCGAAAGCCCAGCTCCACTCCGGCTGCTCCGCCCACATCCTTCTTCCGCTCATCGAAGAAGCCCTCCACCATTTCGCCGAAGCCGAAAAAATCCGCCCAGCCGGCAACGACGACAGCATCCTCCGCTGGAACCGCTGCGTCCGCCTCCTCGAATCCCGCCCCGAGTTTCACGCCATCCAACCCGGCCCCGGCGACTTCGAGAGCGAAGACACTCCCCCCGTCAACGTCCCCGTTCGCCGCGCCAGTTCTCCTCGCTGATCTGCACTGCCGGGGCATCGCGGAACCCTCTGACCCAGAGCTTGCGAGCCTCCTTGAGCCACGGTATTGCCCGCGGGAACACACAAAGATTGGCGATAACTATCAAGTAGTATGATAAGGTCCGATGCAACGCCGGATTGTACTCTCCCTCTTCTTGCTCGCCGCGTTTTCTTCCACGTGCCACGCGGCAGATTCCGTCGCCCTCAAAATAAAGGAATTCGGCCTGGGTGGTCTCTCCTTAAACAATGCCGGCAGCACGCTGGTGGGAGTCGAGGCCCGCAACGTTTCAAACGGCCCGCTCTCCCTGAACATTTCCGTAGCAGAACTAAATCTCGATGCGGAAGCGCTGGCTGTCTCCGAGACAATCGATCTGCCCGTTACACTGGTCTCCGGCGAAGCGCGCGCATTTGATGTGCCTCTCCATGTCTTCCCACTCGAACACGGCGTTGTGTTCGTCGAAGCTCGCGATGCCGGCGGACTCACGTTGGGCCGGACGGGGCGTCGTGTTGGCGAAAAAACGCAAGGCATGGTTATCGCGCTACTTTGCGCAAATTCCGAGGTATGTCGTTCCTTGCAGCAAACCATTTTGCTCAGTGGCACCGCCGACGAGCAGACCCGGAAATCGCAATCGCTCCGGTTTGCGCAAGTGTCGGAGCCGCCTTCCGTCGGTTGGGCTTATTCCC
The DNA here is from genome assembly GCA_035258025.1 of Candidatus Acidiferrum sp. GTDB lineage: Bacteria > Acidobacteriota > Terriglobia > Acidiferrales > UBA7541 > Acidiferrum. The sequence goes on from DATEWL010000441.1 coordinate 2,996, forward strand.
CTGCATGGATCACGATTGTTGCCCTTCCCCTCGCCAGGCTTTCGGCAGCTCAACGTCTTGCGCTCGAAGTTTATCTTCATCGTGGCGGCACGATTGTTCTCGTTGAAGACCAGCTCGCCGACGGTTCCACACTGCTCTCCGCTTCTTCTGGGGCATCCAAGCAGGCAAGCGCGCTCGACACGGGCAATGCCCGTTTCCTGGAGGCGTACCGTGCCCACGCCCCTGAAGGCGAAATTATTTCCGTGGACGACGGAAGGCTTATCAACTTTCGATCCATTTCCAGCCAGAGCTTTGCAGAGTATTTCCGCCCCATGGGTTTCAGCGGAGACACACCACCGGAACTCCGCCGCCGATGGGCGAATGATCCTCGGAACGAGTTGACGGGCCAGCGCGGAGGCGAAGCGGATTGGCTGATGCGGCGCCTGGGTACGTCTTTTCGCTTTCCCAGTTTCCTCGAGCTACTTCTCTGGATCGTGGGATATCTGATTCTCGTCGGAGTCGTGAATTTTGTCGTTCTTCGCCGCATCGGCCGGCCGGAATGGGGGTGGATCTCCATTCCTTTTCTTGCCATCCTCTTCTCTTTGATTCTGTATTCTGTCAGTGCTCGTAATCATCCGCGAAATTTCGGTCTGGACGAAATCGTCGAATACCGCGTGGACTCTTCCAGCCCGCTCGCTTTGTTGTATGCAAAGGTGCGCATCTCCGCGCCGGAGCGGTCCATTGTTCGGCCGGTCCTCTCGGCCTGTCTAAATTATGAATATGCCCAGCGGCAATCTGACATTTCCGAGGAAGCCCTTAGCGCACAGCCGTCTGGGGAAGGCATTCGGAAAATCACGCTCGGCGACACTTGGGAAACGCAGTTTACGCTCCGCAGATGGTCATTTCGCGATCTTGGTTTTCAAGGGCACCGAGTTTTTGCCGGTAACATCTATCGCGACGGTGGCGGACATTTTCACAATGATTCAGGGCTGAATTTCCGCCAAGCAATCTTGGTTGACCGCGATGACGTATTTCTGCTGAGTGACTTTTCCACCGGTTCAATCGTCGATCTCGGCCACGTGCAGCGTCTTCCTTATGCTCAAGAAACCGGCCGCTTACTCTCCAATAATGAACAATATCCCGGGCCTCCGTTTGCCTTTCACCGAACGGAAAACGGCTGGCCTGCCTCCGAAGAGCAGCTTCGCCAGTACGAGAAAGAACGAAAATCTCTTGCGAGTCAGCCATTTTCCCTTCTGGAGCTCATTCGTGGATGGTCTCCCGTTGGTGATGATGTTTTCCGCGAAACCAAGGCGGTCTTCTTCGGCCTCAGCACGGAAGCTCCTTTGGGCGCGAAGTTGCGTGATCGCTCACCGGATCGCAAGTCCTTTTCCCTGACGATCGTGACGTTCAAGGAATGGCCATGATCGAAGTCGAAGCACTCCGAAAGATTTTTCGCGGCGGACGCGGGCTGGACGGTTTTTCGCTTCGCCTCAAGAGCAACGAGCTGGTGGGATTGGTCGGTCCCAACGGCGCCGGGAAGACCACGCTGATCAAGATTCTTTCTACGCTACTTCCGCCGAAATCGGGAGTAGCTCGCGTCGCCGGTCGCGACGTTCGCACCGATCCGCGGGGAGTCCGTGCGGCCGTGGGTTATCTTCCCGATGTGGCTGGCGTGTACCAGGACATGCGCATCCGCGAGTTCCTGGAGTTTTTCGCGGACGCATTCCGCCTTAAGGAACCTAATCGCAGCGCCGCCATTGAGCGCGCCCTGATCCGTTCCGGCCTCGCGGATCGGCCCGAGGATTTCGTCGAGCATCTTTCACTCGGATGGAAACAGCGTCTTTTGCTGGCCAAGACGCTTCTTCACGATCCCAAGCTGCTGCTCCTGGACGAACCCGCGACGGGCCTCGACCCGCTCGCCCGCATTACGCTTCGCGAGCAATTGAAACAGCTCCACGCCGAAGGGGTGGCCATCCTCATTTCTTCGCACATTCTTAGTGACCTTGAGGATATCTGCACGCGTATTGTGTTTATCGCCGACGGAAAAAATGTTTCGGAGGCTTCCTCCGGCGCGGCCGAAGGATCAGCCGCGGCAAGTATCCGGTGCGAGCTGGAATTTGACGGCCCCGCCGGCACGGTTGATTCGATTCTGAAAGATGCACCGGACGTTCGAATTCAGGAAAGACGCGATCGTCTGCTTGTGATCGAATTGAATGGTGGACCCAAGGAGGCTTCCGCGTTTCTT
>DATEWL010000442.1:0-3678 GCA_035258025.1 Candidatus Acidiferrum sp.
CCTTCGTCTGCACGTCGCGAAAATAATCCCACGCCTGCTTCACCAACTCCGGCTGCAGCAGAAAGTCCAGCGCCGTCATCGCCTGCACTTTAGCTCCCGCCGTCGAACCCTTGTGCGCAATGGGTGTGGCCATCGACACCGCGTTCGCCCAGCTATGCCCCGGCAGATTCGGAATGTTCGCCGGGTACATCAGATACACCATCGGCACATTCCAGGAGATATCGCCAATGTCGTCGGACCCTCCGCCTGTGGGTTTTTTCACTGGCTCCGACAACGGCTCGACTTTTTCCTTGAGGCCTTCCACTTTCGCGCCGATGTCCTTTTGAAGAGCCTTCGCCAGCGTCTGATCTGCATCGCTCCATTTCGGCATTCCCACGGCTTCGATATTTTTCTGCTGCGTCTCCGCGATGACCTTGTTCAAATACGGCGGCCACGCGGATCCTACCAACTTGTGATCGACAGTGGTCCCGGTCATTTTCGTCGCGGAATCCGCAATCGTATTTCCCAAATCGTAGAGATCCTTGATGTGCGGATAGTCCAACTCCCGGAAGTAGTACCAAACCGCCGCTTCCGATGGAACAACGTTTGGCTGATCTCCGCCATTGATAATGACGCGATGCGAGCGCTGCGCGGGGCGCAGGTGCTCCCGGCGAAAATCCCAGCCAGTGTCCATGAGCTCCACGGCGTCCAATGCGCTGCGGCCTTCCCATGGCGCCGCGGCAGCGTGTGCTGCCTTGCCGTGGAAAAAATATTGCACGGAGACGAGTCCGCTCCACTCCCCGTTCCCCGTACCGTACGAGGTGGAAAATTCCGACTCCACATGCGCTCCCAATACAATGTCCACGTCCTTGAACAATCCTGCGCGAACATAAAACGCTTTTGTGCCAAGCAATTCTTCCGCAACCCCGGGGACAAGCTTGATCGTCCCGGCGAGGTGGTACTCGTTCATGAGTTTTTTCAGGACCAGCGCCGCGGTAACGTTGACGGCCATCCCGGAGTTATGTCCTTCTCCGTGGCCCGGCGCGCCTTCGACGATCGGATCGTGATACGCCACTCCTGGCTTCTGCGAAGCGCGAGGGATACAGTCGATGTCCGTAATAAACGCGATGACCGGTTTGCCGCTACCATAAGTGGCCACCCACGCGGTGGGAACGTCCGCCACACCGTGCTCGACGTGAAACCCGTTTTTCTCAAGAATTCCCGTGACGTAGCGCGATGTCTCATACTCCTGGAACCCCAATTCGCTAAAGCTGAAAATTTCGTCCACCATCTGCTGCGTTAGTGTTTGGAGTTTATCGACTTCCGCCGCAGCCTCCTGTTTCAAGGCTGGGAGTTGCGGTGACTGCTGCGCGAACAGTCCGCTTGGCGCCGACAAAACCGCCGCGATACAACTCACTACACAAAATTTCGTCATTCCCACTCTCCAGTCAGCAATCGTCGGCAAATGAGCGGGAATATTACATCGGGTATTGCAAAATAGGGGAAAGAAAGAATCCCGGGTTTGTGTGGCGAAGGAGTTGGCGCTACTATCGTGCGATTCCACATGCGCCCAGCATCCACTCGGTATCTCTGCCTGCTTCTAACCCTCGCTCTTCTGACTCCGCTGGCCGCCATGGCGCAACAATCCAGCTCCGCTTACGGACCTCTCCCCGTCTTCGAATTTCACAGCGGATTCTGGATCAACCTGCACCACGCGCTCTACTACGAGGCCAAGCTGCGCCAATCTCCGCCTGCGGCCGCTCAAAAGAGCAATGCAAACCCCTTCATAAAACTCAAAACCATGAAAGATGCTGCTACTCCGCTCAGCCCCGCCGAGCGGCAAGCTTGGGACAGCTCTGTCCAGTATTACGCGGCAAACTACGCGAACAAAGACTTGCTCTTCAATAACGACCTAATCTTGCTAAAAAATCAGCTAGGAGACTTCGAGGATTGCGACGAACTCTCCGGCACGCGGAAGAAAACGTGCGACGCCGGATTGCCTCCCAAGCTGACCCAAGTGCTGGAAGCCGCCGCGTCTGTCTATCGCGCTCACCTGTGGGCCGACCAGGACCGCGCCAACCGCCGTTGGGTCGCGCGCGTCGCGCCTCTCATCGAAGAACAGGGTGTTGGAATTTACGAGCGGCTAGCGGACATCTATCAGACCAAATGGCCAAAGGCGAAAATCCGCGTGGACGTGTGCGCCTATGCAAATCCGTCAGGCGCCTACACCACGCTCGACCCGCTGCGCGTAACCATCTCCAGTACCGATCCGCGCAACCAGGATGACGCAGCGTTTGAAGTGCTCTTTCACGAAGCTTCGCACGGAATCGCGGAGCCGGTGGAATCGGCGATTGTTCGCGAATGCCGTCAGCGCGATAAAGCCATTCCACGGGACCTCTGGCATGCACTTATCTTTTACACGACGGGCGAAGTGATCAAACCTCTGTTGATGACGGCTAGCAAGGAACCGCAGGACATCGTGAGTCCCAACCTCAACGGCGGTCATCCCGCTCCCCGTGAGACTTACACGCCCTACGCCATTCGCGAAGGCCTCTACCAGCGCGGGTGGAACGATTACTTTCAACTTCTCATCCGCTTCTGGCAGCCTTATCTCGACAACAAATCCACGTTTGACGACGCCATTGCCCGCATGGTCTCCGCGCTTTAACGCCTTTGATCACGTTCACGTGCAGAATGAGCTTGATTTATTTCTTACGGCTCTAAAACTTTCCGTTGGTCAACCATTCCCGCACTTCCGCCTCGACCGAAAATACATCGTCAGGATCTTTGGTGTAGCGAGCGTCCAGTTGGTAAGCTTGCTCCTCGTAGGGCACGACCATCCAGAGGCCAGAGTCGTTCAAGGCTCGGAAGTATCCTTCCATGACCTTCTCCAAGCCAACGATTGAGAATTGCGTCACGTGAACCAGCGTGTGAAATACCGTTCGCAGCGTCGGCTGCCGATTGAAGAGCGCGACATCGATGAACGGGATCGCCGTCATGTGCGCAGCATCCGGCACAACGCGCGCGCCTCCGGCGCGAACACGCTCATAAAAAGGCGGGTATGGAATCGTCTCGCCGGTCTTGGAAAGATCTTTTAATCGCAGGTTATCGAGGGTTTCTGCAGGAAAAAATGGCCTTAGTTTTACTTTCACGGCCTCGGACAGCGCATTGCAAACAGGACGGTAAATGTCGCGCTGCTGCTGCATCCATGCAACCGTTTCAGCAATTAATCCCGCCATCTCCGCTTGCGTGAACTTCGGGGGTTCCACGAACCTTATCTTTCCGGGGCGGATTTCCAGTTCTTTTCGACAGATGGCCCAAGCAATGCGAAATGACGGCTCTATTTATCCTAGCATGGACTTGAAGTGGCAGCGGCTGTAGCATTCTCCCATGAGAAAAGTGAAGTCTGGCAAACGTAGTTCTGCGGCGAGAGACAAGGACGCTCCGAAAAACGTCGAGGAATACGTTGCCAGTGTCCCGGTGCCTGTCCGCAGCACCTTTAACAAACTCCGCGCGGCGATTCGTTTCGCTGTACCCGCGGAGGCTACAGAGGTTATCAGCTATCGGATTCCTGCTTTCAAGCACAAACGAGTGTTGGTCTGGTTCGCCGCGTTTTCGAACCACTGTAGTTTGTTCCCTACCGCCGCGGTAATCGAAGCCTTCAAAGACGAGCTGAAAGGCCTCTCCACCTCTAAAGGG
>DATEWL010000443.1:0-3651 GCA_035258025.1 Candidatus Acidiferrum sp.
TGGCATACAGCTCGAAGATTTGCTGCTTATTAAAGCGCTGCTCGAGCTCGATCGAAACCATCGCCTCGGCCACCTTGCGCCGCATCGTCCGCTCATTCGAAAAGAAAAATGTTCGCGCCACCTGCATGGTGATGGTGCTCGCGCCCTGATAGTGCGAAGAACTGTGGCGAATGTCCGCCCACGCCGCACCCACGATGCGAATGAAGTCGAATCCGCCATGATCGAAAAACCGCTTGTCCTCGGCCGAAAGAATCGCGTGTACCAACTCCGGCGGCAAATCCTCATAGCGCACCGGCCGCCGCTTCTCCCTGGCGCTATCAAAAAGATTGGTAATCAGCTCCGGCTCGATCTGCGCTGTGTCCAGGCTGCCTCCGCCGGAGAGCGGGCGAATCGAGCGGATCGATTTCCCGCTGAACTGCACCGCCAGCGCATTCGAACCTCCAAAATAGGAAAGCTTCGAGGGCCGAATGTCCACCGTGTTTCCCTGTACGGTGTACTGCCCAAGCGAGTTGTCGTCCGCCTCGGGACGGTATCCGATGCGCGTCAGGTACGTCGTGAGATCTTCCGCGCTCCAGGCCTGCCCGGTGGAAATGTATTCCGGCGCAGAAAATATCTGCGTCGTGTTTTGCAACACCTTGCCGGACAAACGCGCGTCGATCATCCGCGAATATTTGATGTAGTAATAAGTGAAAATACCGCCCGACGTGAGGAAGATGGCGAAGACGATCCCCAGGATCGTCAAGCCTAACTTAGAAGTGAAAAACCCTTTTCCAATTCGAATGCGCAAACGATGGCTCCCGGGGCTGAACTTCTATTGTCTCGCAACACCTAGCACTAAGAAAGACGGAGTTCGCAGGAGAAATGTTGCTTGATTAAATGCACGCAGAGCTTTCGCCCTAGCGGGTATCGCCAGCGGTTTCGCCCGAACGGGTCCGGGCAGAGCCACGGCTGCAAGCCCGATTCCGGCCATCCGAAGCGGGCGAGCAAACCCACTACATAATTGATTTGTTTTCACTGGAGGGTGAAAAGTGCAGCTCGGTGCTATAAAAAAGCAGATCGACCGGAACCGTATACTCCATCGATATCTTGACGATGGACTGTGTCACGCTGACCTTGATGTCTTCCCGTTTCGCGGGAAGATCCAAATCCTGCGCCACTTTGAAAACGTTGTCCCGGATCTGCTCATCCGTGTAGTGGTTCACGATGCCGAAGCGCGCCAGTTCCTGGATTTTATCCTGCAACTGATATTCGGAAACGTACGGCGGCACCAGCTTGATTGCTAGATAGATCGCCAACACGGCTACGGTGACAAGAACGACCGTCTTCAGCGTGACCGCGCCTCGCTCCGCGCGGCGGCCGGGCTTCATCGAAATCCGTTCAGGGGTGCCAGCAGAGTGCACGAAAATCTTCTCCGGGGCCGTGAACGCCGACTCTAAAAGTGCGGCATAGCGCGGCAGAATTCAGCTACTGTCTTTCAATTAACGCTAGCACCCTGCTTAGAGGGTGTCGAGACGTTGGAGGGTCAGGTGTTCCCGGAAAGCTACGGGGGCGTGTAGTAGGTCAGGCTTCGGCCTGTGGCCTTTTTGCTTTAGTACGCCCGCGCAAAAATGGCCCGTTCGGGGGCCGCTTTGCCGCAATAAACGCAAACCCCAGACCCGCCAGCCGGCGCATTGCTTTCGCCCAGGCTTTGATCGATGGGAATGCAGCGCATGGTAGCCCGCGTTTCTTCTTTAATCTTCGCTTCGCACTCCGCGCTTCCGCACCAGTAGGAATACGCGAAGCCCATTTCGACCGCCTTCTTCAAGTCATCGTAGGTCTTGGCGTCATGCGTGTTGGCTTTGCGGAAAGCCAGCGCCTTGTCATGTAGCGATTGCTGAATTTCGACGAGCAGCTTCTCGATCGTCTGAGGCATGCCAGCCAGAGGTGAACTGATCTTCCCTTCTCGACCGGGACGATCCCGCCGCGCCAGCACCGCTGCCGCCTTCGCCACATCTTTCGGCCCCAACTCCACGCGCAGTGGCACCCCGCGCATCTCCCAATCGTTGAATTTCCACCCTGGACTCGGCCCTTCGCGCTCGTCCAAAGTGACGCGTACGTTCGTCGCCACCAATTCCGCTTTCAACTTCCGCGCCGCGTCCATCACCGAACTCTTCTCTTCGTCGGTCTTGTAAATTGGCACGATCACGACTTGGTACGGAGCGAGCTTTGGCGGCAAAACCAGTCCCTGATCATCGCCGTGCACCATGATGATTGCGCCAACCACTCGCGTCGAAAGGCCCCACGACGTTGTCCAGCAATGCTGCAATTGCCCGCCCTGGTCCAGATATTTCACCTCGAAAGCCTGCGCAAAATTCTGCCCCAGGAAATGCGAAGTCCCAGACTGCAACGCTTTGCCGTCGCCCATCATGCCTTCGATTGAATAGGTAACATCCGCGCCGGCAAATTTCTCGGCATCCGATTTTTTTCCCGGAATCACGGGAATCGCCGCATCATTCACGGCAAAATCCGTGTAAATGTCCAACATCTGCCGCGTTTCGAATTCCGCTTCTTCGCGCGTTGCGTGCGCCGTGTGGCCTTCCTGCCAGTAAAACTCCAGCGTGCGCAGAAAGAGCTTCGTCCGCAATTCCCAGCGCACCACGCTGTTCCACTGGTTCATCAAAACCGGCAAGTCGCGGTACGACTGGATCCACTTCGACCACATGTGCCCGATGATCGTTTCCGAAGTCGGCCGGATCACCAGCGGTTCCGCCAGCTTTTCCCCGCCGCCAATCGTCACAACCGCCAGCTCAGGCGAAAATCCCTCGACGTGGTGCTTCTCTTTATCAATAAAGCTGCGTGGAATCAGCAGTGGAAACGCCACATTCTGGTGCCCGGTAGCCTTGAAGCGCCGGTCCAGCGCCTGCTGCATGTTCTCCCACAGCGCCCACCCATACGGTCGCACGACCATGCAGCCGCGAACAGGTGCATAGTCGGCAAGTTGCGCCTTCAAAACCAGCTGGTTATACCACTCGGAAAAATCTTGTGCGCGTGTTGGGAGCTTTTCTTCAGCCATGCGGCGGTGTGTTCCGTTCTCCTCAGAGTAATAAATTCGCCTGAGTAAACTCAAAAGCGTAACGGACGCATTGCAGCGTGTCAACGAATGGGAATGGGAAGAGGTGGAAGCGGGTCAGTTTGGACTCATGTCTGACCAATCACGGTTGTAGCGCCGCGGAATTGGTGTGACTATTGGAAACAGCTGAGGTTATACCGGCGTGAAACAGGAATTGATCGAGCGACTAAGGCAAAACGAGGGAAAGGTGGTCAAGATCAACTGTTTGGATGGCGAATTACTGGAGGCCAAAATCATTCATGTTGACGATGAACACCGCGACGTCATCTATGATCTCCTAGCTACCACCACGCCGGAGAAGTACAAACAAGGCACCCCTTCTGCATACGTCATCCATTGGGATGACATCGTAGATTTCCAGTGATTCCAAACTGACCCACTAACGAAGAGCCGGACCGGTTCAGACTGTTACGAAACAAGAGGCGATAAGCGGATTAAAGCGGTGCTCCGGGTTCCGGAGCATCGCTTTTTTGTTTTGTGGGGAGGCCTGACCCACACGACAGTCGAGTAACGGTCGATGGCAGCGGTTCAGGCGGTTTGTA
>DATEWL010000444.1:0-2769 GCA_035258025.1 Candidatus Acidiferrum sp.
TCATCGCTGGTCGCCAGGGCCAAATCGCAGCACCGTCTCCTCGCCGTCCATTTCGAGTATTGCCTTCTCGAAGAAGTGGAGCGGTGGCGCACAGATTTCCACCCGGGTACTGGACTTCGCTTCGGGGGCCATTTTTTCTTAAGGCGGCCCGATCATACGGGGATGCCCGCGATAGACAATCTCGGCTCCCACCTGCTTGCCATACGGGCTTACGCGACCCCGCGGTCCGGGCTGCAAGAAATTCGTTGTGGTTACGAGCAGCCGGATGAACGCTGTGTTTGGCTGGAGAAACGGAACACGCGCGTGGCTTTCCTCGATCTTCTGGCAAACAAGGAGCCCATTATTCAACGCTTTATGGCGAAAGTGGAAGGCTCCCTCGAACTAGCCGAGTTCCCTCTTGGACTGGAATTCGCGTTGCGTGTGGCGAATGACGGCACGGCCTTCCGCTGAAAGCCCGCGTCACCGGCAATGGAACGGTCGCGGCGAAAATACTAGCGGTGAGAATGCTTTTGCGCTTTTTCCACGGGCTCGCTTGCAGCTTGGACTCGAGATGCTCCCAAAGAGTTCCTCGCCGTCTTGCTCATCTGAAGGCGCCGGTCATTGCGCGGCTCGCGCCAGTTCACCTGCGGCAGCATCAGCGAGGCGTCTGCCCGGTCGCGGTACTTGATCGCTATGTTCATCAGCGAGTCCAGCAAGGAATCGGAAAGCAGATGAGGCTTGAGGCCCAAATCGATCAGCTTGGAGTGCTTCGCGTTGTAATAATGTTCCTCGGCTTCAACGCGCGGATCCTGAAGGTGGTCGACCTCGACGTTTAGGCCGAGCTTCTTGCCCGCGGCCACAGTCATCTTCGCGAGCTCACCCACCGAAAACTGTTCCGTGAACTGGTTGTAAACGCGGCACTCTCCGCGAGCAGCTGGATTCTCGCAGGCAATTTCAATGCAGCGTACCGTGTCGCGGATATCCAGAAAGCCGCGTGTCTGCCCGCCCTTGCCATAGACGGTCAGCGGCTGTCCGATAGCCGCTTGAATACAGAAGCGGTTCAGCACCGTGCCAAAAACATCGTCGTAGTCGAAACGATTGATCAGCGCCTCGTCCGTGGACGTCTCGTCAGTTGTCGTTCCATAGACCACGCCCTGATTCAGGTCCGTGGCGCGTAGCCCCCAGATTTTGCAGCTGAACATGATGTTGTGGCTGTCGTGTACTTTCGAGAGGTGATAAAAAGAGCCGGGCTGCTTCGGAAACGGCAGAACGTCTTTTCGCCCGTTGTGCTCGATAGTGATGTAGCCCTCTTCAATGTCGATATTCGGCGTTCCGTACTCGCCCATGGTCCCAAGCTTGACCAGGTGGCAATCCGGCCGATGCTCCCGGAGCGCAAAGAGAAGATTCAGCGTACCCACTACGTTGTTGACCTGCGTGAAGACCGCGTGGCTCCGGTCGATCATCGAATAGGGAGCGGAGCGCTGCTCGGCGAAGTGCACAACCGCGTCCGGCTCGAAAGCGCGCAACGTGGAAGAGAGAAATTCGTAATCGCAAACGTCGCCGTAGAAGGACTCGATAGTCTTGCCGCTGACAGCCTGCCAAACGCGCAAGCGGTCGGAGAGCGGGCGAATGGGAGTCAGGGTTTGCGCATTAAGTTCGTGGTCCCACAGCCGGCGGACAAAATTGTCGACGATGGCGACGGAATGCCCCTGCTTCGACAGATACAAAGCGGTTGCCCATCCACAATAGCCATCTCCCCCAAGCACAGCAATCTTCATCGTTCCTCCTTAGTGAAATCCCCCTGGGCCCATGGCTTGTGATGCGGCGCGTTCTTCTTGCGCCAGCCTGAACAGCATGAGAAGGCAAGCTTATAGCGCCCAGCCGCAGTCTCTGTCTACTGTTACTAAATACAGTATACGTGATGAGGGCTAGTATGCGTCCCCTCGCCCTTCGAAAAATCCATCACGAATTACCCCTCCATTCAGATGGAGCAAACTGTTCTTTTCTACAAGCAAGGCATTCCCAAAGCAAGTCGCGAAACGTGAATTTAGCCAAAATGACATCCCGGAGCGGGAAAGGATTGAGAACACTCCCGGCCGCACCATTACCTTCGTTTGCGAGGACGATCCGGAAACTGAAAGCGGATGATTCGTCAGGATGCTCTTCCCCCCGCTGCTGGCCACTAGAATGAGCCTATCGCGCCCGACAAGATTTTCCAGCGCGGGCACGCCCGAATCCAGCGCGACCACGTAGTAGCGTTCAGGCTGCAGCCACAGCTCCTTAAATTGAGCGTCCTCAATAAAGACGCTTGGCGCGCCGGGCGCGTAGGAGCCGTATTCCAGGTTATTGAAGCGCCCATTCAGAATCAGCGCTGTCCGGTTCGTATAAAAAAAGATGGAAGAAAAAGTGTAATAAGCACGGCCGGAGATCAGTTTTCCCTCAGGGGCCCGGAGCAAGGCTTCCGCAAGCGGGCGCGAAGAAAGGTAGGGATCGAAAACGACCATAGCCAAACGAGCGGCGTGAAAGAAAAGCACCATCATTAGCGCCGCGGAGAGAAAGGCGCGCAATCCAGCGGATCGGAACGCGCCAACAGCGCCAACCAGAAACGCCCCAGTCGCAATCAGAAGCGGTACGCGCAGGTACGCAAAGGACTCGATTGTGAGGTCCTCCATGTGTCCAAGAGAGAGCTTGTAGGCCGAGGGATGTTGGCTGAGCGCCGAAGAGATGTCTCCCGGTGCGGGCACATGGCGCACCAGAAAAAACAACGTTAGCGTAACGATGGCCGCGGCG
>DATEWL010000445.1:0-4881 GCA_035258025.1 Candidatus Acidiferrum sp.
CACCGACATGCAGCGCACCGTCAAGGGCGAAGTCATCAGCTCGACCTTCGACGAACCACCGCAGCGCCACATTCAAGTCGCAGAAATGGTCCTCGAAAAAGCCAAGCGCCTCGTCGAACACAAGCGCGACGTCGTCGTGCTGCTCGATTCCGTCACACGTCTGGCCCGCGCTTATAACGCCGTTACGCCGCCTTCCGGAAAAGTTCTCTCCGGCGGTATTGACGCCAACGCTTTGCAGCGCCCGCGCCGCTTTTTCGCCGCCGCCCGCAACGTCGAAGAAGGTGGTTCGCTCACCATCATCGCCACCGCGCTCATCGACACCGGCAGCCGCATGGACGACGTCATCTTCGAAGAGTTCAAGGGCACGGGCAACATGGAAATCTATCTCGACCGCCGCCTCGCCGATAAGCGCGTCTTCCCGGCCATCGATATTCAGCGCTCCGGCACGCGTAAGGACGAGTTGCTCCTCCCGCCGGACGAGCTCAGCCGTGTTTGGGTCCTGCGCAAAGTCTTGAGCCCTCTCTCAACCGTCGAAGCGATGGAGCTCTTGCTCAGCCGCCTCACGAAAAACAAGACCAACGCAGAATTTCTGGGCTCGATGTCCGCACCGACGTAAACAAACCTGCGACATTCCCTCTATTTCTAGCTTCTATAAAAAACGGCGCAGCCAGTTTCCCGGCTGCGCCGTTTTTTCGTAGCTCAGGCCTTCAGGCCTGACGTTTTTGTTTTAGTTGTCGTGGTCTACATCAAGCGGCGGCTTCCGACTCCGCTGCGGCAATATAGTCCACGATTCGCTCCGACCATCCATCGACGTGCATCCATCCATTGCCGTAGCTCACGCCGTGCTTGCATGGGGCCACGTTCACCACGTACGCCCGCGGCGTCCACGCCGTCAGGATTCCGTCGTGCGTCTGTTCGTCGGTAATCACGATCACCCGGTCAAGCCCGCGCCACTCCGGCTTCTCGTGAAGCATGGTCAGCGCGCGCTTGAGGTACGTCCCCGAGTGCGCCTGGGAGTCCGTGATAACGTCCCGTAGCGCGAATCCACGCCGCGGAGGCAGTTCCACGCACGCATCGGAGAAGGTCGCAATCGAAAACTCCTCGGCCTTCTCGCGAAGCAGAATGGCGAGCCCCGCCGCCGCATCCATGCGCGTGGTCTCGCCCTTCCCCGAAAGCACGCCGTCCATCGACCCGGATACGTCTATGACGAGTCCAGTCGATCCCGGCAGCTTTTCGAGTCCGGCGATTCCCTTGAGCATGGCGCTCTCGATGGCTTCTTCGAGCTTCGGAGCGTAGCGAGCCGCCGTCACGAATCGGAACGGCAGCGCCCGCGCAACTCCCTTCTCGAGCCGCTCACGAACCAGCTTCGGATCCACACCCGATGCAAGCATCAGGCGCAGGTTTCGCAGGACGGCCAGGCCGCCCAGCTTCCCCTCGCACAGGAGCCGTTCAAAGTTCTCGCGCTTGTCCTTCCCTGCGGACAAGGCAACCTCCCAAGTGTCGGGAGGCTCGAGCGTGTTCTCAACGAGCTTCTTCCAAACAGCTTCCTGCTCGGCATCCTTCGGCTTCGCGTGGCAGAGAAACAGCACGTCGCGCAGCGTCACGATCGAATCGCGGTTGTACTTCGCAAGCTGGTAGGCGTCGAACTTCGTGAACGCCTGCGCCAGCCCGCGCTTCACTCCCGCGGACAGCGGCTGCTTCATCTCCTTCCAGTAGAGCGCTACGAACTCGCCAAGCTCGTCCGCCCGCTGGATCACGTGCTCGAGCGTTTCCGCCACGAGCGGCCCCGCACCTTTGCGCCGCGCAAGTTCGCGCGTCACAAAAAACGGCGCATGGCGAAGCTGCATCTTGTCGCGTGCTTCGCGCGCCAGAGCCGCCACATCCTCTGGCTTACTCTTCGCCACAAGCTCCGCGATCCGCTTCGCGATGTCGTTCCCCTTCTCGTAGAACGCATCTTCCCAGAGCAGACACGTCAGCACGGTTCGCCGCAGCTCACGCTTCACATCGACGCGCTGCGCCATCGCTCCTTCGTGCGTCCGCACCGGAAACATTCGCTTCCACACATTCATCTTCACCATCTCGACCTCCCTCCTTTCCGCGAATTCTCATCCGCATACCTGTCTCCGCTACGCCCTTCGATTGTCATTCCGAGCGCAGCGAGGGATCTGCTTTTCACTCCCATTCGCGGCGGTTTCAGTTCACCAACCGCGGATGCGACGCCTTGATGTGAAACTTGCCGTCCGTGTTATGCACGCACACCAAATCACCTTCCTCGATCCGCAGCATTCCGGCGAGCCATTCAGGAATCACAATCTTCAAAAACTCTCCCTGAACCTCGGAGATGCCGCGAGAACAATCAACCAACTCCGAGCCACCGTCTGCCAAAGCAATCAACAGCATCAATTCGCCCTTGACCTTCAACACCGGGCCTTCCAATGACATTACGTTTTCCACGTCGCACCTCCTTTCTTTGCGAACACTGCTGAACGGGAACATCCGGCCAGAGACATTAGGTGCTCTAACCATTGAGCTACTGGCTCGCCTCAGCCAGATGGGATTCGAACCGACAGCCTCCCGCGTGTCAGGCGAAGTAACCCTGTCCTACGCCACGTCCAACTTCGAAGCCTTGCGCCAATCTTCCGCCGCGAGCAAACTCTGTAGCGCGGGGCCAAGTCTTCGCAGCCTTGCGGCTTTTTCCGCAGCAGCGCAGACTTCCGTGTTCAGTCTGCGCCCTCTGCCTCGGCGCGAATCGCCCACCGATCAGCGACTCGCGCCGGTAAACCTAGCCGGGAGGAATCATCGCTCAGGGCTGCGAGGTCTCATCCCCGCTTCTTGTCGAGAAGTATCCCTGCTCTCCACCATCCCGGCATCTCGTTCGCATAGCAGCTCTTCGCTGTGCTGATCTCGGTGGCACAGCCAACTCCTTTCCATCGCGCGTTTTTTGCGCGATGAATCCTGGCTGTGCGCCATTTTCTCTCGTCCTTACTTCGTTACCCCATTACTTCTCGCCTGCGCACACTCATAGGGCGTGCGTGCGAAGCTCACTTCTCTCCGCCAATTTACTTCAGCTGAAAATTCCGGGAGGAATCGGCGCTCACGGTCTTTGGGATTTGAACCCAGAGCCTCGCGGCCCCTTACCATCGAAGTACCCGTGAACTTCACCATCCCGGAAACACGTTTTTCGTGACAAATCCTGATTGATGAAAGGATCTACGCCGGCCCTGCAGCTCAGAACCTTTAGTTCCCGGCTACAGTTTCACCGCCAAACAAAAACACATTGGCGACGAATGGTGTTGGATCGAAACGACTTAGGCGGCCAAATTGGTTTAGAGTCGCGTGAACAAGCAATCCACGAGACTCGATCGCCTTGGTGCGGTTTCGACTTGGCTTTTATCTTCGTGTCTCATATTTGCTTTTCACGCTCAGTGAGGACCTGCACCAAAATGCAGCAGGGTACGACTGAGGTATCCCGAAAGTAAACGAACTCCGTTTTTCTGTCAAGCGCTATTTTTCAAAAACCTTCATTTTTGGCTCATTTTTCGCGTTACTTGTTAATTTTCAGGTACTTAGTGCAGCAAGACGCTTCCTACGAAATGGTTTGTCCTTTGGCTCTCACAAAATGTTTCCACACGCGATTCAAGATATAATCCGCCGCAGGTCGGTTTGTGCTGCCCCAATCTCCGACGGAGAAGAGGCCGAACCCATCATGCGATGGCAATTCCGGATTCTAGTAGTCACTTTGTGTGCCCGCGCCGCGTTTGCCCCATCTGCCGATGCGCAGCATGAGCACGGCTCACCGGATATCGCAACCCTCGGTAACGTCAGCTTCTCTACTTCCTGCTCGCCGGCGGTCCGGCCCGATTTCAATCGCGCGGTCGCCCTGCTCCACTCCTTCTGGTACAAAAAATCGGAAGAAACTTTCCTCGCCATCGCAAAAGCCGATCCGTCTTGCGGCATGGCTGAATGGGGCGTCGCCATGACGCACTACCGCCAACTCTGGGATCCTCCGACTCCCCTCGATCTGCAAGCGGGCTCGGCCGCCGTCGAAAAAGCAAATGCCGCCGGTGCGAAAACGCAACGCGAGCGCGATTACATCGCCGCGATGCAGATTTTCTACAATGACTCCGACAAGCGCACCCATGCGGCTCGCGCTCTCGACTACGAAAAATCGATGCAACACATTTACGAGCAGTACCCACAGGACATCGAGGCCGCCATCTTCTATGCGCTGGCAGTCCGCGCCAATGCGCCCATAGAAGACAAAACTTACGCGAACCAGAAAAAAGCCAGCGACATCCTCGAAAAACTTTTTGCCGAGTACCCCGCTCACCCCGGCCTGGCTCATTACATCATCCACTGCGATGACTATCCTACTTTGGCGCCACTAGCCCTTGAGGCCGCGCGCCGTTACGCCAAAATTGCTCCCGATGCGCCTCACGCGCTTCACATGCCTTCGCACATTTTCACGCGTCTGGGTTTGTGGCAAGAATCCATAGACTCGAATCTCGCTTCCGCCGCGGCCGCCAGGAAAAACGGCCTCGTGGGCGATGAACTTCACGCCATGGATTACCTTGTGTACGCCTATTTGCAGACGGGCCAGGACCGCGAAGCCCTCGATGTTTCTCACGCCATGCCCAAGCCGCAGCCGAACGATGCCGCTTACTATACGGGCCTCTATGCCGCTGCCGTCGTTCCAGCACGGTTAGGGATCGAGCGCCACCGCTGGTCCGATGCCGCCGCACTCGCCTTGCCTGCCGGCGCTTTCCCAGGCGGCCGCTATTCATCAGCCGAAGCGAATCTCTATTTTGCCCAGGCGCTCGGCGCAGCTCGAATGGCCAACCTCGAAGCCGCGCGGGAGGGCTTGCAACGAATGACTTCTCT
>DATEWL010000446.1:0-2035 GCA_035258025.1 Candidatus Acidiferrum sp.
TCAGGACACGGAAACCATCGAGTTGGGGAAGCATGATATCGAGAATAGTCAGGTCGGGTTTGACGTTCGAAAAAATCCTCAGGCCGGCGACACCGTCATGCGCGACTTCCACGTCGTAGCCCTCAATCTCCAGGTTATTTCGAAGGCCGTAGGCGAGGTCACGATTATCTTCGATGAGAAGGATACGGGTCATAAGGTGGCCCTGGGATAGGACTGAGAGTCAGGCATAGGCGGCGAAGACAATGGAAGTTCGACGATAAATCTCGCGCCGCCGCGTTCACCGCTCGTGACGGAACAAGTGCCGCCATGCCTAGTGACCAGATCGCAGACGACCGATAGGCCGATGCCCGTGCCGGCGATGGAGGACTGCCGATCACGGTCCAAGCGCTGAAAGCGCTGGAAAATGCGCTTGCGGTCAGCGGGAGGAACACCGGGGCCTTCGTCCTCGACATACAAGCAGGCGGCTGCGCCGCGAGGCTCGAGGCCGACAATGATTTGTTGAGGCTTCCTTCCATACTTCACGGCGTTGTCCAGAAGATTGATGAGGATTTGCCGTAGACTGCCGGGATCAACGTCTGCGAAGAGGCGCGGCTGCAGACGCGTTTCGATGTGGCTTTCGCCGCCGTTCATCATGGAAGTGAAGTCTTCAACAGTTTCCTGGAGGAGGGGAGCGAGTTCGCGATTTTCTTTCGCAAGAGTGTCCAGTTTCTTTTCCATGCGGGAGAATTGCAAGACATTCTCGACCAACTGACTGAGTCGCCGGGCCTCGCGATCGATGATTTCGAGCGCGCGCTGTTGTTCCTCGATGGAGCGAACGCGTTCGAGAAGAAGCGTTTCGGCAAACATGCGGATTTGCGTCAGCGGCGTGCGAAGCTCGTGCGAGACGCTGGAGACAAATTCGTCACGAAGTCTTTGGAACACCATTTCGCGGCGAAGCTGCAGAATAACCATAACGATGAGGGCGGCGTTCAAGGCGAGCAAGGCGAGAAAGAGCCAGAGCCTCGAACGTGGGAGACCGCCGACAACGATTTGCCGCGCAACTTGCGGATCTATCGAGGCTTCCACTTCAAAACCAGACAAGACTCCCTGATAGGTGTCGCCAAAGGGTTTCGTGACGGCGAAGCCCGCGCGAGGCGTATTGCCCAAACTATAGAGTGACGCTCCACTTTGATCGCGGATGATGACGTGAACAAATTCGTTGGTGACCTTGCCGTGGCCCAGGGACGCCGGAACAAGCGGTTGGCGGTTGAGCGAGGCGCCAATCCAAGGGCCGAGTTTTGCGAACTCCACTTCGAATCCAACGATGGACCCGCCCATCTCGGCACTACGCGCAAGGGCAGTAACGAAGATCCTTGCGGGCTTACCGGGTTGCGAATGAATGACCTGAAAGGGTGCATCGTTGCGTTGCTCAGACACCTCTGCGATCTTTTCTTGAAGCCAAGTCGGCGTTTCCTCCGAATCGGCATCGCCGACAAATGCAAGAAGATGCGCTGTGGTATCCCACTGAAAATAGTTCTTTGCCAGAGTGGCGGCACGCTTTACACGCACGTCTTGCGCAGAGAGAAGGTCGGCGGAAATGTGCGATGAAAGACGGCGGGTTTTTTGGAATTCGCTGACAAGCGCGGCGCTCAATGTGGAATAACCGTAGTACCCCACTTCGACAGCAGAACGGCGGATGACCTCGTCGGCTACGAGACCGGAGTAGTCACGCAAGACCCCCTCAGCGGTGGCCCTCTGTGCGGAGGCAGAATACTGTGCCTGGACTACGATTAAGCCAGCCGTGGCCAGGCTGACCATGAGCAGCACGACAATAAGAGCCGTACGGGAACTTCGGGAACGCCAAAAGGAAAGACCTTCCATTCTGGGCCGAGTATAGCACTAGCAGATTTCTTCTATAGGTCACCCCGGCGGAGTTTGCAGACTGCGAACAAAGGCCTGACGGATTCCTGACAAAGAAATGACGGGTTGACCGCCAAAGGGTTCTGGCGATGGGTTAGAGTCTGCGTTCTTGTTCCAGACCATGATGGACGGAGGC
>DATEWL010000447.1:0-2707 GCA_035258025.1 Candidatus Acidiferrum sp.
ACTGGAGATTCCGCCGAAGAAGTAGAAGAAGCCATTCGCAAAGCCCACGCCAAGCTGCACTTTGACTTGACGCCGCGCCTGCCTGTCGAGCACCCTGCAACAGGCCGGCTACCAGCCGCCGGGAACTAGCCCTTAGCTTTGGGAGCCACGTAGCCTTCAGGAAGTCGTGCGCCTTCGCCAAAGAAAAATTGTTCCAACTGCTCTCCCATAATTTTCTGCGAATTGGGGTCCATCGGATTGAGCCGATACTCATTCATAATCATCTTCGAATGTTCGATCCACAGCTTCCAAGCGTCCTTCGACACATTCTCGTAAACGCGCTTTCCCAACTCGCCCGCCCACGGTATGCGGTCCAGGCCCGGCAACTCCTTGCCGAACTTCACGCACATCACCATCCGTGCCCCGGGCTTGGCCGGTTCGCTCGGAGCTGGAACGGGATCACAAGACTCATTCGCCATTCGAATCACCTCAACAAGATCGCCAATTCACAACATACTGCAAGTTCAGGGAATTGCCTAGTGCGGCCGCCATTTGGAGAGCGTTCGCGCCTCGTTCATCAACCATTCGTACCTTTCAGCGCACAAACCTGGTTTGCAGAGATATCGAAGCAGTGTGACAATATAACCATGCGAAAACCACTCACTTTAGCGGTAACAGCAGTTGCGGCGGGCATAATTGCACTTGGCTACGCGCACGCACAGCAGCCACCTCCCGCAAGCACTCCAAAGACTCCCCCGGCGAGCGCAACGCAGACTCCGGGAACAACGACTCCCAACGCCACCGCGGCGAAGCCAGGCACTACCGTGGCAAAAAAACCGACTGTTCTGACACTCAAAACCCAGAAAGAAAAAGCCAGCTACGCGATCGGTTTGAATATCGGCAAGAGCATGCACAAGGACTCCGTCGACGTTGACCCCAACATTCTGTTGCGCGGCATGAAAGATGGATTGGCGGGCAACAAGCCGCTCCTGACCGACGACGAAGCCCGCGCCGCGATGGTTGCCTTGCAGGCCGACCTGCGGAAAAAGAGCGAAGAGAAAATGCTCGTGCAAGGAGAGGCCAATAAAAAAGAAGGCGATGCCTTTCTAGCCGAAAACAAAACGAAAGACGGCGTTGTCGCCCTCCCCAGTGGCCTGCAATACAAAATCCTGAAGGAAGGAACCGGTCCCAAGCCCGCAGCGACCGACACCGTCGTCTGCAATTACAAAGGCACGCTTCTCGACAACACGGAATTCGACAGCTCCTACAAGCGCGGCCAGCCGGCGACATTTCCCGTCAGCGGTGTGATCAAGGGTTGGACGGAAGCGCTGCAGCTCATGCCCGTCGGCTCAAAGTGGCAACTTTTTATTCCATCTGATCTTGCTTATGGAGCGCGCGGTGGCCCCGGCGGTGGCATCGGTCCCAACGCGACCCTCGTCTTCGAAGTCGAACTGATGTCCATCCAGCCTAAGGCGGAAGTCCAGACTCCGAAGCCGACCCCGAGTCCAAGCGAAAAACCAAACCACTAAGAGTCCTGCTCAATTTGTCCAACGCCTCGCCGGCGGCATTTCACCCTGGCGAGGCTTCCAATTTTAGGTATTTGCTTCAGATCCCAGCTTCCGCCATCCCCAGAGTTGAACCGTTTGAAATACGCCATTAACGTGTTTTCTTACCGCGAAACGATTATCATGGATGCCTTTGCTGCCCGGCCGGAGGTGCCGCGCATTTGGCTGCGATCACCACGCTCTTCTGGGACATCGGCGGAGTCATCCTTACCAACGGCTGGGACCGTGGCTCGCGCCGCGAAGCCGCCAAAGTTTTCAACTTCGACTACGAAGAATTTCAAGATCGCCACGATCTTTCGTTTCCCGCATTTGATTCCGGCCAAATTTCGTTGAACGAATACCTCGACCGCACTCTCTTTTACCGCACGCGTTCGTTCACCCGCGAAGAGTTCACCGCTTTCATGTTTGCCCAATCCAAAGAATATCTCGAAACCCGCGCCGTTCTCGCCGATGCCGCCCGCACTGGCAAGTACTTCATCGGTTCCATCAACAACGAACCTTTTGAGCTCAACCAATACCGCATCGAAGCATTCGATCTGCGGCGCGATTTTCTCGTCTTTTTCAGTTCCTGCTATGTACGCTCGCGCAAGCCGGAGGAGACCATCTTCCGCATCGCTCTCGAAGTCACGCAACGCCCGCCGGAGCAATGTGTCTTTATCGACGACCGGCCGCTCAACCTTGAGAGTCCCCGCCGTCTGGGGTTTAACGTGATTCACCACCAAAATCCGGAGCAATTGCGTTCCGAGCTGCGAAATCACGGCGTTGAGGTATAGTTTCCTGCACCGCTTTTTGGCGCGGCAATTGGGCACACGAGCTGAGGGAAACAATGGCTGAGGATACCAACCGATCTGGAAGTCTCTACGGCGGTACGGCAGAACCTTGCGCCGTCGTGTTGTTTGGCGCATCGGGCGATCTGGCCAAGCGCAAAGTCATTCCGGCGATGTTCGATCTCGCCAACCACAATTCCCTCGGCTCTCGTTACGTCATCGTCGGTTTCGCCCGCACTCCCATGAGCGACGAGGATTTTCGCGCCACTGCGGGCGAGGCCGCGAGGACCATGTCCGAGATAGGGCCGGTTGACCCGAAGCAATGGGCAGACTTTGCCTCCTCTTTGTATTATAGCTCCGGCGATTACTCGGACCCGCAGGCCTACCAGCAACTCA
>DATEWL010000448.1:0-4224 GCA_035258025.1 Candidatus Acidiferrum sp.
GTCGGATTGCGCATCGGCGACGAGGAAGATGTACAGGACGAGACGATCGAAGCGCGTTGCGTGATCAATGCGGCTGGGCTTTACGCGGATGAAGTGGCGGCGCTGTTGGGGAATACATCGTGGAAGATTTATCCGGTGCGCGGAGAGTATTGTGAGGTGCGCGGACCGCGTGCTTCGTTGATCAATGACCTGGTGTATCCGCTGCCGCACAACGACGGGTTGAGTCTAGGCGTGCATTTTACGAAGACGTTGTGGGGGACGTTTTTGCTGGGGCCGACGGCGACGTATGTGGACGGGAAAGAAAACTACGAAAAGAATCGGTTGCCGATTGCGGATTTTGCGGAAAGCGCGAAGACGCTTTTGCCGGAGATTGAAGAGAGCGACTTGCATCTTGGGTATTCGGGGTTGCGACCGAAGTTGGTGCCGCCGACCGGGCATGGGATTGCGGATTTTGTGATTGCGCGCGATCCGGCGGTGCCGCAGGCGATTCAGCTGGTGGGGATCGAGTCGCCGGGGTTGACGGCGGCGCCGTCGATTGCGGAGCATGTGGCGGGGTTGGTTGGGGAAGTTCTGGGATAAGAAGAAAGAGAAAAGAAAGCAAAGGATTTTACACAGAGGGCACAGAAGTCGCAGAGAAGAGGGGCGGGCACGGCGTGCCGTGCCCCTACGAAGCTATTCGACGATGATGCGGAGGAATTTCTTTTTTCCTGCGCGCAGCAGAAATTCTGAAGGTTTGCTCAGATCGATATCCTTCCTTACATCCTCCACGCGGACGCCGTCGATTTCCACGCCGCCTTGCTCGATCAATCTTCCTGCCTCGCTTTTCGATGGCGCGAGTTTCAGTTCTGCTAGCAGCGCGACGAGCTTTTTACTTGGGCCGCAAGGAATGTGTTGAATTTCCGCTTCTGCGGGGGCTTGGCGGTCGCGGAAGACTCGCTGGAAATTTTCGGCGGCTTTGCGGGCGGCTTCTTCGCCGTGGAAGCCTGCGATGACTTCCTGGGCGAGGCGCATCTTTACGTCCATGGGGTGGGCTGCGCCGCCCGCGACTTCTTTTTTCAGCGCGGCAATTTCTGCGGCCGTGCGGTCGGTCACCAGGTCGTAGTACGTCCACATCAAATCGTCCGGGATGGACATGAGCTTGCCGAAGATGTCGGTGGGCGATTCGGTGATGCCGATGTAGTTGCCGAGGCTTTTGGACATTTTGCGCTGGCCGTCGAGGCCGACCAGGATGGGCATGGTGACGGCGACTTCGCCGGCAAGGCCATAGGCGCGCTGGATGTCGCGGTGCACCAGGATGTTGAACTTCTGCTCGGTGGCGCCGAGTTCGACGTCGGATTTGAGCGTGACGGCGTCGTAAGCGGTAAGGAGCGGGTAGAGGAGTTCGTGGACGGAGATGGGCTGGTGTTGTTCGAGACGGGAGCGGAAGTCTTCGCGCTCGAGCATACGAGCGAGGCTATAGTGGCCGCAAATGCGGACGATGTCGTAGCTGGAAAGTTTGTCGAGCCACTCGGAGTTGTAGCGGACTTCGGTTGTTCGCGGGTCGAGGAGTTTGAAGACTTGCGCGAGATAGGTTTTGGCGTTGGCCTCGACTTGTTCGCGCGTGAGCGGTGGGCGGGTCTCGGATTGGCCGGTGGGATCGCCGATCATGG
This sequence comes from Candidatus Acidiferrum sp., assembly GCA_035258025.1. Lineage (GTDB taxonomy): Bacteria > Acidobacteriota > Terriglobia > Acidiferrales > UBA7541 > Acidiferrum. The sequence goes on from DATEWL010000448.1 coordinate 1,650, forward strand.
CGGAAAAATCACCGATGAGGAAAATCGCGGTATGGCCGAGGTCTTGGAAATGCTTTAGTTTGCGGAGGACGACGGTGTGGCCGAGGTGAATGTCGGGGGCGGTGGGGTCGACGCCGAGGTAGACGCGGAGGGGCGTGTTTGTTTTGAAGGAGTGTTCTAGCTTCGCCTTGAGTTCTGCTTCGGGAATGATTTCGGCCGTGCCTTTTTTCAGGTAGGCGAGCTGTTCATCGACGGGTTTGAATTTGGTTTCGGACATTTTTTCAGTGTGATCGAATTACACGGCGGCCTTCGATTTTGTAATGGCCTTCGAGGACGATTCGAACGGCTTCGGAATAGATTCGGTGCTCCTCTTGCAAAATGCGCGCGGAGAGGGTGTCCTCCGTGTCGTCGTCTTTTACTGGCAAGACGGCTTGGAGAACGATGGGACCGGCGTCGAGATTTTCGTCCACGAAATGGACCGTGCAGCCGGCGAACTTTACGCCGTATTCGAGGGCTTGGCGCTGCGACTCGAGGCCTGGGAAAGAGGGAAGCAGCGAGGGGTGAATGTTCAGAATACGATTTGGGAACGCGGCCACGAAATAGGGTGACAGCAGGCGCATGTAGCCGGCCAGGCAGACGAGGTCAACTTTGTGCTCGTTCAGGACAGCGACGACCTGGCGATCATAGGTTTCGCGCTCCAGCCCTTTCGAAGGAATGGCGCGCGTGGCGATGCCGCGCGATTTTGCGCGTTCGAGACCGGGCGCACCTTCACGGTTGCTGATGACAACGGCGATTTCCGCGTTCGGATTCCGGCCGGCTGCGATGCTCTCCGCGAGCGCTTCGAAATTCGAACCGCGGCCGCTCAACAGCACGCCTATGCGCTTCTTCATAAACAAAAAACGTTAACACAACCGCGAGCATCGGCAAAACTTGGGCTGTACCTGGAGCGAGCCCGGGCCACGTCCTGTGTGACAGGCAATTGCATCGCAAAGTTTGGGCTGTCGCGTTAGAATGCCTGTTCGCCGAACGCAAATTCATCTCGAAAGCGTAGACCATGACTAATCGCAGCAATCTGTTTCGCAGACACTTTCTGAATGTTGTGACGATCTCCCTTCTGGCGCTTGGCTTCTGCGTTGTCATTTCTAATGCGCAACAGAGTGCGCCAGCGAAGACGCAGAGCGTATCGCATGACCCTTCAGAACCGCTGCAGAACGCACCGCATCCGAAGATTCTGCCGCGACCGACTGGGGCGATTGCGCGGACATCCATTGATGAAAAGACGATGCGCGCCATCATCCATGAGCAAGTCAGCTGCGGCACGCGGCTGACGCTATCTTCGTGGACGGATCCGAAGCGCGGGATCGGCTGCGGGCGCGATTTCATCACGGCGCGTTTCAACGAGATTGCGAAAGCATCCGGCGGAAAACTGGAAATTGTGGTGGACAAATTTGAGTCGAAGTCGGAACGGACCGGGCCGAATCCGGTACACCTGGAAAATGTGTACGGGATTTTGAAGGGTTCCGATCCGAATCTGGCGAAGAATATTTTCATTGTTGTGGGCGACTTCGACTCGCGGCCTTCGAACGTGATGGATCCAGAGGCGGATGCGCCGGGCGCGGATGATGACTCTTCCGGGGTCGCAGTGGTTCTGGAGTCGGCCCGATTGTTGAGCAAGGCTGCGGCGGCGGGGCATGGCGGGCGGGCGACGGTTTTGTTTGGGGCGCTATCGGGCGAAGAGCAGGGGCTATTGGGAGCGTACCGTCTGCTGGAATGGACGAAGGAGCAGGGCTACACCGTGGGCGCGATGATGGACAATGACATTGTCGGCGCGGACTCTGCGCCCGGCGGGCCACATCGCGTGCGCGTGTTTTCTGAGAATGGCACGATCGAAGATTGCGATGGGCCGCAGCGCGAGTTGGCGCGCGCGATCGAGGAGATTAACGGGCGGTCAGCGATTCGAATGATCTTTCGGCTGGACCGCTATGGACGCGGCGGCGATCACTATCCGTTTTCCAAAGCGGGATTGCCGGCGGTGCGCTTCACGGAGCCGCTGGAAAATTACAATCACCAGCACCAGACGCCGCGGACTGAGAATGGGATTGAGTACGGCGACTTCGAAAAATATTTGAATTTCACGTTTATGGGAAATGTGGCGCGGGACAATGCGGAGGTGTTGCGGCAACTGGCGCTGGCTCCGGCTCCGCCTACAAATGTGAAGCTGACGGGGGCGGTCACGCCGGATGCGAAGGTCTCATGGGCAGCGGACGATGATGCGGAGCGGGCGGGATTTGAGATTTTGTGGCGAGAAACGACGGAGGCTCGCTGGAGCGTTTTTGATTTTGCGGAAAAGGCTGGGCAAACAGTGTTGAAAGATGTTTCGACCGACAATCATTTCTTCGCGGTGCGTTCGGTGGGGAAGAATGGAGCGCGGTCTATTGCGGTGATTTCCGAGGCGGAGCGGCGCGCGCCGCCGACACCGACCGCGCCCAAACAGTGAAGCGTCATTGTTGACGACAAACCTCAGTGAGCTGACCCTCTGCCAAGAGAGGGCACAGCATGCTGTGCCCCTACAAAGGACAATGAAATGACGACAGTT
>DATEWL010000449.1:0-6003 GCA_035258025.1 Candidatus Acidiferrum sp.
CGCCCGCGCTGCAGCCCGCGACCGTCTTACTTGGGTTGAGCTCGACGGCTTGGGGGATCGCTATCCGCATCAACTCTCCGGCGGTCAGATGCAACGAGTTGGCATCGCGCGTGCGTTGATTCAATCCCCGGCTATTCTTCTGGCCGACGAGCCAACTGGGAATCTCGACACCGTAACCGGCAACGTCATCCTCGATCTCTTGAAGCGCCTGACGCGCGAGCTAAACACAGCCACTTTGATGGCCACGCACAGCGTGGAAGCCGCTGCGCTCGCCGACGCTATTGTTCGTTTGCGTGACGGAAAAATAGAAGAGATCACACGGCGCTGACATGGGACGTCTCTTCCTTTTCTATCGCTTGATGCTTCGCCCGCTGCTTCAGGAACCTGTGCGCGCCACCCTTACAATTCTTGCTGTAACCCTAGGTGTCGCTGTGGTCTTGGCCATCGATCTTGCCGGCGGAGCGGCAACCGGCTCTTTCCGCGCCTCCATGGAAACTCTTGCTGGCGATAACAATCTGGAGATTGTTGCGTCGGGTGGCGTGCCAGAGACAGTTGTGGGAACGATCGCGGCGCTGCCTTATTCCATTCGCATTTCACCGCGTATCGAAGATTCCGCGTTTATCACAGACACGAAGCAAACCATTCCGCTCATCGGTCTCGACCTAGTTGCGGAAGGCGGTACCGTGCGGAGTGGAGCGATCTCAGAAACCAGTTCAGGCGAAGCTTCTGCGTCGTCTGAAAATGCGATGCGGTCCTTGCAAGACTTCAGCAGCATTTGGGTCGGCGCAAGTCTGGGAAAAAGGCCTGGCGACCAGCTTCGCTTGCTCATCAACGATCAAGTCCGCGAATTCACAGTTCGCGGCGTTTATCCCGATTCGAATGGCCGCGAATCGGCCATTGTGATGGATCTCGCCGCGGCGCAACGCGCGCTGAACAGGTTCGGTCGCGTCGATCGCATTCTCCTAAAGGTTCCAGAAGCTCCGAGACTGGAAGAGTGGCAACAACGTATCAGCGCAGTTTTACCCGCTGGAGTGGAAGTTCGCACGCAAGGCACAGGCACAAGCGAAAACCGCCGTATGCTCGCCGCCTTCCGCTGGAATCTGCGCCTCCTTAGTTACATTGCGCTGATCGTGGGCGCGTTCCTCATCTACAACACGATCTCTGTCTCCGTTGTGCGCCGCCGTCCGGAAACCGGAATTGTGCGCGCGCTGGGCGCCAGCCGCGGCGCAGTGCTCGCGGCATTCATCGGCGAGGCCACCTTCTTCGGTTTGGCTGGCGCCGCGCTCGGTCTCCCCGTCGGACGCGTCATGGCCTCCGGCGCGGTGAAACTCATGGCCGCGACGGTGGAGTCGCTCTATGTAAGCAGCCGTCCGGGATCTATCGAATTGAGCATCTGGTCGGTGGTGCTTGCGTTCGTCATCGGCGTTGGAGTCGCCATCGCTTCTGCTTACTCGCCCGCCCGCGAAGCGTCGCTCGTCTCTCCCGTGGAAGCCATGGCGCGAGGAAGACGTGAGTACATGACGCGCATGCACAAATCGCGCGATCTGTGGATCGCGTTGGTCCTGGGAATCCTAGCTGCGGCGGCCTCAAGCGTTCCTGCGATAGAAGGCAAACCTGTCTTCGGTTATCTCGCGGCGGTCTTGCTTGTCGTCGCGTCCGCACTCGCAATTCCGGCTTTCACCGATGCGGTTATCTCTCGCTCATCCAGGTGGCTTGGAAAGATCCTGGGAGTCGAAGCTTTGCTTGCAGCTCAAAGTCTTTCGGGTTCGCTTCGCCGCACTTCGGTGCTTGTCGGCGCGCTCTCTACCGCCATCGCAATGATGACTTCCGTCGGCATCATGGTAGGCAGTTTCCGCGAAACGGTCTTGCTGTGGATGAATGACCGTTTGCCTGCCGATCTCTATCTGCGACCTGCCGGTGAGCCTGCCCCTGATCGCCATCCGACTGTTTCTCTCGAATTGGCGGACAAACTCAGCAAGTTGCCCGGCGTCGCGGCAGTAGACCGGCTGCGGGCTTATGAAATCAGTTACGACGGCATGCCTGCGACATTGGCATCAGTCGATCTGAGCGCCCTGCGCTCGGAGCACCGATCAAACTTTTTCTCGGGCCGGCCAACCGAGCAAGTCCTCTCCCAGATTCGTGACGTCGATGCTGTCGTGGTCAGTGAACCCTTCACCTATAAACATCACGTGCGCCCTGGCGACACCGTCGCGCTCGCGCTGGGGACCGCGCGTCCGTCTTTTCGCGTTGTGGATGTCTACTACGACTACGGAAGCGAGCGCGGCAGCCTATTGATGGATCGCCAAACGATGTTGCGTTATCTCCCGGATCCCGCACCTTCGAATCTAGCCATCTATGTCGTACCCAACGTCTCCGTTGAAAAAGTGCGCGAGGAAATCACGCAAGCCTCCGTCGGCTATCGTGTGCTGGTCGCTTCGAACCGGGATTTGCGCACCGAAGCCATACGCATTTTCGATCGCACCTTCGCCATTACGTATGCGCTCGAAGCCGTCGCCGTGATCGTTGCAGTGATGGGCATTGCCGGCGCGCTGCTTGCTCTGGTCATTGACCGCCGTCGCGAACTCGGCCTGCTCCGATTTCTCGGCGCAGCAGCCGGGCAAGTACGCAAGCAAATTCTTGTCGAAGCAGGTCTACTGGGTCTGCTCGCGAATTTCGCGGGGCTCGCTCTGGGATTCGCGCTCTCGCTCGTACTCATCTATGTCATCAACAAACAGTCTTTCGGCTGGACGATTCGATTTCACTGGCCTGTCGCAGTTTTGCTGGGAGCGATCAGCGTGGTTTACATAGCCACAGTGCTGGCCGGCTTGTATCCCGCGCAAGTTGCAGTGCGGCTCAATCCTCTCGAGGCCGTCCATGAAGAGTAGGCTGACTGCCCTCGCAGGGACGCTCTTGCTTCTCAACCCGTTCGCTGCACAGTACCGCACTGCTTTGCCCGGTTATCGCTTCGAATTCCCCCGAGACTATTTCGATCATCCCGACTTCCAAACAGAATGGTGGTACTACACAGGGAATCTGAAATCAGCTGACGGCCATCGCTATGGATTCGAACTGACATTTTTTCGCCAGGCCGTCAGCCGCGATCCCGCTCAATCCACAACTTGGGACCTCAAAGATATTTACCTGGCGCATCTCGCCCTAAGCGATTTGGACGGCCAGCATTTTTATCACGCCGAGAGAATGAATCGTGCCGGCCCTGGGATCGCCAGCGTCAGCGCGTCCAGAGCCCGCATCTGGAATGGCAATTGGGAGATTCAATGGGAAGGCGCGGATCAAAAGCTGCAAGCCATCGACACGCAGTTCCAATTACATCTGAAGCTGCACCCGGAAAAGCCGCCCATCATTCACGGTGAAAACGGCGTAAGCCAAAAATCGGAAGGCGCAGGTCACGCCTCTTACTACTTTTCGTTAACACGGCTAGCCGCGAACGGACAACTCGAATTAAATGGCCAAGCGCTCGAAGTCTCCGGCCTAGCCTGGATGGACCACGAATTCTTCACTCACCAACTGGGCTCCAGCCAGGTCGGCTGGGACTGGCTAAGCCTGCAATTGGAAGACAACACCGAGTTGATGCTCTTTCGCATTCGGCGGAAAGATGGTTCGCTCGATCCATTCTCAGCTGGCACGTACGTGGATGCGCAGGGCAAATCCACGCACTTGCGAACGGCCGACTTTACCCTGCAACCGCTCGCGGAAAGCTGGACAAGTCCTGCCACTCACGCAACCTATCCCATCGCGTGGGAGATCTTCATCCCAAAATTAGAGCTCGAACTCAGAGCGCACACATCTCTCGCGGCACAAGAGTTGACGGGAAAAACGACCATCGCGCCATCTTATTGGGAAGGGGCCATCACTCTGGAAGGCCGCCGCGGAAAGTTGCCGCTCAAGGGCGTTGGCTATCTGGAAATGATCGGCTACGATTGCCCCGTGAATCTCGCCCAGTGAGCAGAGCGAAAGATCAACGAGAGATCAGCCAAGTTCCACAGGCTTAGAAATCCGAGCCGTGCTGGCCCGCACTATCAATTCCGGCTCGACCATAATTTCCTTGGGATGCGGCGTCTTCGCGGGCGCGGTAATCCGCCGCAGGAGAATTTCCGCAGCGATCACACCCATCTCGCGCAAGGGTTGTCGCACGGTCGTTAACGCGGGATTCTGGAACGCCGCACTCTGAATGTCGTCGAACCCGACGACCGAGACGTCCCCTGGCACGCGGCGGCCCGCTTCGCGCAGCGCATGAATGGCGCCGATTGCGGAAATGTCGTTGAAAGTAAAGAGGGCCGTGAATGGTTCCCCGCACGCAAGAAGCTTTTGCGTCACTTGGTATCCCAGCAGCGGCGAAGACGATTCACCTTCCAGCTGCCCCGTCAGATGCTCTTTAACCTCGATTCCGATTTTTTTCGCGGCCTCACGTACCGCTTCCCATCGTACTTCCGTATCCGAACTGAACGCCTGCCCCTTGATAAACGCCATCTTCCGGTGTCCGAGGTCTGCAAGATGTTGCAGCGCGAGGCATGCCGCCCGCGAGTGATTGAGCACAATGTTCGTCACCCCTGGCACGTCCCGGTGCCCGGAGACCGCGACACTGGGGACATCCACTGCTTCCGCAAGCGCTGTGTCCACCACGATTAAGCCTTCCACCGCCCGTTGTTGCAGCAGCAACGGATATTCTTCGATGAGTTCATTCCGGTGGCGATGGCTGACCACAAAATAAAAATAACCTTCTTGCAGCAAGTGATCCTCAATGCCCGACATCACCAATGCCGCATATCCCTCGCTGATCTCCGGAACAACAACGCCTATCGTGAAGCTACGCTGCTGCCGAAGCGACCTCGCGAGATGATTGGGCCGGTAATTTAGCTCCTTGGCGGCGGCGCGGATCAGCTCCTGGGTGCGGTGAGGTATCGATTTTGCGGCGGGAGACCGGTTGATCACGAAAGAGACTGCGGCTTGAGAAAGCCCAAGGTGCTCCGCGAGAGACTTCAGGCTTACCCCTGAACTCGAAGACTTCCGCGGGTCAGGGGGACCCTTTGATTTTGAACGCGGCATAGCGGTTGGTCTGGGCTGGTAGTCTCCCATAAGCGACCAAGGGAGAACAAGGTCCAAGGCCGGATATCGGATGAGCTCCTGGAACGAACCGTTCCTTCTCTTGTGTATCCTACTAAATCGGTTTACTATGCTCTTTTCGTCGAGGAGGATAAAGCGCTTGAGAACTTGCCAGGTTTGAAATTGCAGAAATTCCCAAAGAATAAGGATTTTGCTGGCGGCACGACTGGGAATTCGGTATCGTTTGCCGTCCTTGCCCGTCCCGGCCACGCTTAAATAACTTGATTCTTAATTTCTGTGCCTTAGAGGACGCTCAGACCAAACGTCCGACGGCACCATCGGAGTTTTTGATAACGTGCTCACCTCGCTGATTCGGTTCGCAATTGTGGCGTGTTTGGTGTTCTGCAGCCAGGCTGCCACTGCGCAAGATTCGCCTTCCGCCGTGGCATCCAGCCCCGCGACCCCCCATTCGAGTCTGAACGAACTCTCTACGGAGCAAAAAATAGATGCCTTGCTTCATAAAATGACCCTGGACGAAAAGGTCGGTCAATTGGTCCAGTACTCGTCCGGTCAGCCCACGGGCCCCGGCACGGGCCGTACCGATTTCAACGACATGATTCTAAAGGGCGAGATCGGTGCAATGTTTAACATCACGACCGCGCGGGAAGCGAACGTGTTTCAGCACATTGCGATGGAAAAATCGCGTCTGCAGATCCCTCTCATATATGGCTTGGACGTCATCCACGGGTATCGCACCGAATTCCCGATTCCTCTGGGATTGGCAGCCTCTTGGGATCCTGAACTCGTCCGACGAACCGCACGCGTGGCTGCGCGTGAAGCTTCTGCAAGCGGAATCCGCTGGATGTTTTCTCCGATGATCGATATCGCGCGAGACGCGCGCTGGGGACGGATGGCGGAAGGCTTAGGTGAGGATCCGTACCT
>DATEWL010000450.1:0-2500 GCA_035258025.1 Candidatus Acidiferrum sp.
TCGATCGATGACAAGGGCATGCTCGCCGCAAACCTCGCCGCCTTTATCGCCCTTAAGCGTTCCAACGCCCGCGTCAACCGGGACATCATTTTTCTCGCCACCGCTGATGAAGAGCAAGGCGGCGAAGCCAGCATCCGCATACTCATCGCCAAATACTGGGACAAATTTGCCGCGGGCTTTGCCCTCAACGAAGGCGGCAGAGTCATCCTGAAAAACGGCAAAGTCGAGTATGTCGCCGTCCAAGCCAGCGAAAAAGTACCGGTGGACGTTGCAGTAATCGCGCGCGGGCCGTCAGGCCATGCGTCCGTGCCCACCAAGGACAACGCCGTTGTCCACTTAGCTGCAGCCGTCGAGAAAATTGGCGGCTACACTGCGCCCGTCCGCTTCACAACTATTGTGCGTCGCTATTTCGAACAGCTCGCGCCGCTCGAAGACGATGAACTCGCCAAGTGGATTCGCTCGCTCGATACTCCAGACCGCGGCGAACACGCGCAGCATGTCATTTCCGACGCCAATCCCCTCTGGAATTCCATGTTGCGCGACACTATCGCCCCCACAATGCTGACGGCGGGCGTGCGCGCCAATGTCATTCCTTCGGAAGCTCGCGCCATGCTCAATGTCCGCCTCTTGCCGGGCGACACCATCGACGTTTTGATCTCCGAACTCACGAAACTCGTCAACGATCCCAACATCCGCTTCGAAGTTCAGCCCGATGCCGGCCTCGCTGCGCCGCCGTCTTCGCTCGAGTCCGACTTCTATGCCACAATCACAAAAGCTGCTTCGCAGGAGTTTTCCGGCGCCCCGGTGCTGCCTTTCTTATCGGCTGGCGCGACGGATTCCGCTCAGTTACGGCTGCACAACGTGCAAGCCTATGGGGTCTCCCCGTTCCCGATGACCGACGAGGATTCCCGCCGCATGCACGCCGATGACGAGCGCATGCCCCTTGCTTCGTTCGACAAAGGCGTCGATTTCCTCGCGCGCATTGTCACGGAATTTGCCGCCACAAGATAACCAAACCGAATGCCAGTATGTCTTCTGCCCTGTGGGGTGCAGAAGGTTGTAAACTCCCTCTCACGAGAAAGTATGGCTTTTCGTCACTCAAAAATCGTTTGCACTATCGGGCCGGCCAGCAGTTCACCCCGCATGATCCGCCGTTTATTGGAAGCCGGGATGGATGTTGCCCGGCTGAATTTCTCTCATGGCACCCACGCCGAGCATGCGCAGAATATCGCTACTCTGCGTGCCGCCGCTGTCGAACAAGAAAAACCAATCGCCATTCTTGCCGACCTGCAGGGCCCAAAGATTCGCACCGGGCCGCTCGCCGGAAGCAGGCCGGTCATGCTCCGCACCGGGCAGCGCTTCGTCATTACCACCGCCAAGGTCTTGGGCGATTCCACGCGAGTCAGCACCGTTTTCCGGCCGCTCCCGAAGGAAGTCCACCGCGGAGATCGTATCTTGCTTTCGGATGGCTTGATCGAACTTCGTGTCCTGCAGGTGCACGGTCCCGAAGTAATTTGCGAAGTCGTAAATGGCGGAGCTCTCGGAGAACATAAAGGCATCAATCTGCCCGGAATCAAGTTGCGCGTTCCCGCTCTCACGCCGAAAGACCGCGAAGATCTGGCGTTTGCTTTGAAACACGGCGCGAACTACATCGCCGTAAGTTTTGTCAGGCGGCCCGAAGATGTGCTCCTGGCAAAATCGCTCGTGCGGCGCGCCGGCAAAAACACTCCAGTCATCGCCAAGCTCGAAAAACCGGAAGCCATTGAAAATCTGGACGACATCCTTCGCGCCGCCGATGGCGTGATGGTCGCGCGCGGCGATCTGGGGGTCGAGATGAACCCCGAGCGCGTCCCCGTCGTCCAAAAAACCATCATCGCTCGAGCACGCCATTTCCGCAGGCCCGTCATTACCGCCACGCAAATGCTCGAGTCCATGACCGAGAATCCCCGCCCCACGCGCGCGGAAGCCTCCGACGTAGCCAATGCCATTTTTGACGGCTCCGACGCCGTCATGCTCTCCGCGGAAACCGCCTCCGGAAAATATCCCGTCGAAGCCGTCAGCATGATGGCGAAAATTATCGCCGAGGCCGAAGCCAGCGACTGGAAAACGCCGCCGCGCGTGCCGCTGGAAAAATTGAAGGTGGCGGAAACTGTTGCCGAACTTGTGTGCCACGCCTCGCATGAATTGCACATGAAGCTGATTGCCGTATTCACGCACAGCGGCTTCACCGCGCGTCTTGTTTCCTGCTATCGCCCCGCCGTCCCCATTATCGCCTTCTCTCCCGAGGCAGAAACCCGCCGCCGCATGGCGCTGATCTGGGGCGTGATGCCACGCCATATTCCCAATGTCCAAAAGATTGACGGCCTAGCCGCCATAGCAGAAAAGCGTCTCCTCGAAGAACGCCTCGTTCGCAAAGGCGACGTCATCGGCATCGTCGCGGGCACACCCATGGGCATACGCGGCACCACAAACTTCATGAAGTTTCACGTCATCGGCGGCC
>DATEWL010000451.1:0-4707 GCA_035258025.1 Candidatus Acidiferrum sp.
GATAATTGAACGAAATCGCGACGGTGCATGGATGATCAGTGTGTATTGAACTTGACGTGGGATTTTAACACAGAGGGCACGGAGGACACGGAGAAGACGAGGAAAAGAGGAGAGAAAGAAGAGAGAAGAGAATTATCGCAGAGGGTAGCAGAGACGCAGAGTGCGCAGAGAAGAAAAGCGGGTTCCTCGCTTCGCTCGGAATGACAGTAACCTGATTTGGAGCGACGGTATTTTGATGATGACGACGATAGGCGCTTAGCAGCAGCCGGCTCAGCAGCAGGCACTGCGCTCCCTGCGCTAGGCGCGGGCGGCGGAGGATTGTTCGAGGACGCGGCGGTAGTAGGCTTCGTAGGCGGGGATGACGTCGTTGGCGCAGAATTTTTTCTTGGCGTGGAGGCGGGCGATTTTGCCCATTTCGCGGCCGCGGTCGGCGCGGGAGAGAATTTCGATGGCGTAGTTGGCGGCGGATTTGACGTCGCCCGGTTCGACGAGATAGCCGTCGACACCGTGTTCGACGACTTCGGGGACGCCGCCTACGTTTGTGGCGATGACCGGGACTTCGCAGGCCATGGCCTCGAGAGCAGCCAGGCCGAAAGATTCCAGCTGCGAGGGCATTAAGAAAAGATCGGCGACGGAAAGCTTTTCGTAGACACCGTTTTGCTTCCCCGTGAAGGTCACATCTTTTTGCAGGCGTTTTTTGCGGACGAGGTATTCCGCGGCGCCACGGTCTGGGCCGTCGCCGATCAGGACTAGTTTGGCGGGCATTTTGGCGCGGACCAAGGCGAAGATTTCGACGACGTCCGTGAGGCGTTTTACCGGGCGAAAATTGGAGAGGTGCATGAGGATAGGTTCGCCGTTGGGCGCCCATTGTTCGCGGAGGGCGGGCTGTGGGGTTCGCGTATAGAGATCGCAATTCACAAAATTGGGAATGACTTCGATGGGGCGCTTGATGTCGAAGTCTTTGAGAGTTTGATTCAGAAGATATTGGGAGATTGCGGTGACACCGTCGCTTTGCTCGATGGAGAATTTTGTGATGGGGAGATAGCTACGATTGCTGCCCACGAGAGTGATATCTGTGCCGTGAAGCGTGGTGATGAATGGCAGACGACGCGGGGCGGCCATGGAACGCGCAAGCATGGCGCTGACAGAGTGGGGGATGGCGTAATGGACGTGGAGGAGGTCCAGGGATTCGGACTCAAAAACTTCGAGCATCTTGGTGGCGAGAGCGAGCGTGTAAGGCGGGTGATCGAAAAGCGGGTAGCTGGCGACTTCGACCTCGTGAAAGTGGATGTGCGGGTCGTTGGGATTCATGCGGATCGGCGGGGCGTAGCTGATGAAATGAATGTCGTGACCGCGGGCCGCGAGTTCCTGGCCGAGTTCTGTGGCGACGACGCCGGAGCCGCCGTAGGTGGGGTAGCAGGTGATGCCAATCTTCATGAATGAGGATCTCCGTGGTCCTCAGTTGTGAATCGCGGGCAGATAGGGCAGCATTCTACCGGCAAAACGCTTCATTGCGTGGGCTTAGAGATCATTAATCCACATCAGATGAACGGGCGCTAGATTTGGCTGCAATGGCACTCCATTAGACGCGGGAGGGGGCAAAACCGTGACACGACTTGCTGGCAAGATGGCCCTGATTACGGGCGGCGGAACGGGGATTGGGAGGGCGATTGCGTTGGCGTTTGCGCGAGAAGGGGCGAAGGTGGCTGTGGCAGGACGGCGTAAAGAGAAACTGGAGGAGACGCTGCGCGAACTGGAAAAGCAGGGGTACGTAGGGTTGGCTATTATTTGTGATGTGTCTAAAGCGAAGGATGCCGCGCGTGGTGCGAGGGAGACTGCGAGGGCGTTTGGCAAGATGAATGTGCTTGTGAATAACGCCGGAGTTCTGCACGCGGCGACGATAGAAGGGACTAGTGAAGAGCAGTGGGACAAGTTGATGACGATCAATTTGAAAGGGCCGTTTTTGATGTGTAAGGCGGCGTTGCCGGAATTTCGCAAGGCGGGTGGTGGGGCGATTGTAAACGTCGGCTCGGTTCTGGGCTTGGTGGCGATGAAGGATCGCGCGGCGTACTGTGCGTCAAAGGGCGGCGTGACCTTGTTGACGAAAGCGATGGCGCTGGATCACGCGCATGAAAATGTGAGGTCGAACTGCATTTGTCCCTCGATCGTGGAGACCGAGCTGGTGCAGGGACTTTTCGCGGCTTCGGCAGAAGGAAGGGCTTTGCGCAAAGCGAGGATTGGGCAGATTCCGCTGGGGCGCATGGGGCGTCCCGAAGACGTGGCCGAAATGGCAGTGTTTTTGGCGTCAGAGGAATCGAGCTGGCTGACCGGGGCGGCGATTCCGCTGGATGGCGGGCTTTCGGCGTATTGAGAGGAGCTCGAGGATTCGATGAAGTCAGCAGAATTGTTTAATGATTTGAAGAAATACGAAGCGGCGCTGCGCCGCAGGACGAACGAGGCCGGGGCGACCTCGCTGCTGGGCCTCTCGTTGGAGAGTTTGGAAAGGGGGCACGTGGTTTTCACGATGAAGATAAAGCCGCGGCACAAGCAGCTTCACGGCGTGGTGCACGGAGGAGTTCTGGCTACCGTGGCGGACACTGTCGCGGCGATCGCAGCCTATACGACCGTTCCGAAGGGCACTGAGATCGCTACTGTGGAACTGAAAATAAATTTTCTGGAGCCGGTGCCGGGCGGGCGAATCAAGGCCGAAGGGCGCGTCTTAAGAACTGGCCGGAACTTTGTCGTAACGGAATGCGAGATTTACAAAGAGGACGGCGCAATGGCTGCCAAGGCGCTGCTTACTTTTGGAGCGGCTCGCGGGCATTCGATTGCGCCGAAGTGAGACTCGCGAGTGAGCCAAAACCGTTCAACAATTGAAAGTTAAAGGCCGAAGTGGGAGAGATGGAGCAGTCGAAGGGACTACTCGTCCCCGCCGGCTGCGGCTTCTTCTCCATCTTTGTGAACATACTTGATAACGCGCTTGAAAATGAGCAAATTGGGGTTGCCCTGACGCGTGAGCTTGATGCAATCGCGGTCGTACCACTCTACCGTGCCGCGAAGCGACTCGCCAGTGTCGAGAACCACGACCATCGGGGTATGGCTTTGCATCTGCTTGACCCAATAGAAGTTCTCGGCGTGGGTCGTTTCCGGGGGCGCCGGCTTCTTACTGGGAGCGGGCCCATTGTGTGAGATTCTCTGCGGAGGCTGCTCTTTCGCGTCCGGAAATCCCGGGCGAAACATCCTGCGGTTCACCATGACTTCTCCTCGCGGCTAACGGTGGGGTGAGTTCATTGGGTGAGATGCATGCCTGAGGCGCTGGGTTACAGTCGGAGTTGGAAAATTTTGGGACGAAAAAAGAGGGCAAGGACGGGGAGTTAAGGGTTGAAAAGGTTAAGATTCTGGTGCGAGTGAGGCCGCGAGAGCGTCCAGGCCGAGCTGGCGATTCAGGTTACGGCGAGCGCCGGAATGGAGTTCGTCGAAACCCGCGATGGCGCGCATAACCCACCGCGAATCAACTGACTTGGCGAGGGCAGCGAGCTCTTTTGCCAACGGGAGATTTCGCAAGGCTGGTTGTTTCACTCCGGCAGTGAGCTCCAGAAGATCTGTGAGCAGCCCGTAGAAAACACCGAGTTGATCTTCGAAGCTCGACTCGCGGTCTTTGGCGAAGGCTGCCGTGCCGGCGAAAAGTTGAGCGAAGCCCTGGCCTTGCGCGGCGCGTTCGAGAATACGGAGTGCGTTGCGGCGGCGCTCGGTGGTTTCCGCAACATTCATTTCAATGGCCAGGCCGGGGCTGCCTTCGGCGAGTTGTGCGGCGAGTTTCAGTTCAGGCGCCTTGCGATCGGTTTTTTCTTTGAGAATGTTTTCGACGTCGGGTTGGGAGAGCGGCGCGAAATGAAATTGCAGACATCGGGAGACGATGGTTGGGAGCAGCGTATACGGTGAGGGTGCAGTCAGGATAAGCGTGGCGGAGCCGGGTGGCTCTTCGAGGATTTTCAGGAATACGTTGGCGACGTTCCAATGCATAGTTTCCGCGCCATCAAGTATGAAGACTCGGCGACGTCCCATAGGCTGGAAGTACGCGGCGCGCTGGACCGCGCGTAGCTGACCGATGCGCAACATGGGCCGCGCTACCGGACTTTTCAAACGAACAGGATCGGGTACGAGGGCCCAAACGTCCGGATGCGTTTGAAGGATCAAGGGGACGCGTTCGACGGTGGCGGCGTCGGCGCTTTCCCCGCGTTCGGCGAGGCCTTGTTCGATTAACTTTGCAGGGTCGGCGAGTAACGCGATGCGCTTGCAAGTTTCACATTCGCCGCAGAAGTCGTCTTTCAGTCGTTCACAATTGGCGGCTTGTGCAAACATCCGCGCCAGCGTGTACTTGCCGAGGCCGCGAGGGCCGCTGAAGAGCAGGGCGTGAGGCACACGCTCGCTGCGCAGAGCGCCACGGAGAGCGGCGACGATTCGTTCATTGCCGAGGAATTCGGAGAAGCCCATGGGTCAGCGGCCTTCCTTTGCGACGGGCGGTGAAATAACTTGCAAGACAGCAGCGAGAATTTCCGTGGCGATATGCTTTTGAGGGCGCATGGCGCCGCGTGTTTCGTCGAAACATGGGATCGTCGCCCAGTTTGGTCTGCGCGAGAGTTCATCGTACATTGCCGCGGCATCTTCCAGGTGGCGAAGGCTGGCTTCCAGAATATCTTGTTTGTT
>DATEWL010000452.1:0-2054 GCA_035258025.1 Candidatus Acidiferrum sp.
TCGCCGACTATCTGCCGAAGCTTGAACGGGTCACGTATGAATCGCGGCTTGGAAGTTACCGCGACAAAGTCGAGCGCGTCCGCGCCATCGCCCGCTGGCTCACGGAGCAATGGTTTAACCTTGGCATCCTGCAGGCACATGTCGCCGAAGCCGATCGCGCCGCGGAACTTGCCAAGTGCGACCTGGCCACAGAAATGGTTCGCGAGTTCACCGAACTACAGGGCATCGTCGGCGGACTCTACGCTCGCGCGCAAGGCGAACCCGACGAAGTGGCCGACGCTGTTTACGATCACTATCGCCCCGTAGGTTTGGACGACCCTATCCCGCGCAATCTGACGGGCTGCGCCGTCGCGTTAGCGGACAAGCTGGATTCCATAGTCGGCTGTTTTGCCGTTGGAGTTGTGCCGACCGGATCAAGCGACCCCTATGCCTTGCGCCGCGCCGCACTCGGCATCGTCAAGATCATTCTCGACAAGAAACTGCCGATCTCGCTTTCCCTGGCGATTGGTGCCGCATCGAAAGCGCTCTTGACCCACAAGCCAAAGCGCGGCGTGACGCCCACACAAGAGACGCAGATTCTCGAGTTCATTCTGGATCGCGCCAAGTTCGTCTTCCGCGAACGTGAGGGTTTCGGGTACGACGAAGTGAGCGCCGTCTTCCGCGCGGGCGCGGACGATCTTGTGGATGCACAGAAACGCCTGCTGGCGCTCAAGGCCATTCGCAAGTCGAAGAATTTCGAGCCGCTGGCCGTCTCCTTCAAGCGCATCCGCAAGATCCTGGAGAAGGCCAACGTACCCGTGGGAGAAGTGCGCAGCGTCAATCCAGAGTTGTTCGAAAACGGAGCCGAGCGTGAGCTCCATGCCGCTGTCCGTGAAGCGGCGTCGAAAGTGCAAACCCTGAAGCGATCCGGGAAATATCAGGAAGCCCTTGAAGTCATCGCTGGTCTTCGAAAATCCGTCGATCAGTTTTTCGATGGAGTCATGGTGATGGCTGAGAACGAAGCAGTGCGGAAGAACCGGCTGACGCTGTTGGCGGAACTACTCCGGGAATTCACAACGGTCGCGGACTTCTCCGAGATTGGCGGAGAAGAGCGGCGATAGCTTCTTAAAGTATTACTTGAACTACGGTTTAAAGTCGGCGAGCCGACAAATTCCTTGGCGGCCTTTTCAAAAATGGCGGCAGCAATACATGCTCCAAAAAATAAAAATCTAGAGCGAGGGAACCAGTGAAAAAGTGGGTTTATTTTTTCGGTGCAGGCAAGGCAGAAGGTGACGGGAGTCGTCGCGCACTCTTGGGCGGGAAGGGCGCCGGCCTTGCGGAAATGAGCCGCATTGGCCTGCCAGTGCCTCCCGGCTTCACGATCACGACGGAGGTTTGTACCTACTACTACGGAAACAAGAAGACCTATCCAAAATCTCTCGAGGCCGAGGTCAAGGGGGCTGCCGCGCGGGTCGAGAAAATCATGGGCACGAAGTTTGGCGACAAGACCGCCATGCCGATGCTGGTGTCCGTCCGCTCCGGCGCGCGCGATTCCATGCCCGGCATGATGGATACGATTCTGAATCTCGGCTTGAATGATCAAACCGTGCTCACGCTGGCCGCGGCCACCAAGAACGACCGGCTCGCCTGGGATTGCTATCGCCGGTTCATTCAAATGTACGGCGATGTCGTCATGAATGTGCAGAAGCGCGCCAACGAGGACCACGAACCATTCGAAGTGGTTATTCACGAACTGAAACACGAACGCTATCAAGCGGACATCGACGACCCGAAGCTCACGGTGAGCGATCTTCAAGAACTGGTTGCTCGCTTCAAGAAACTCATCAAGGATCGCACTGGAAAGGAATTTCCCCAGGACCCCTGGAAGCAACTGTGGGGTGCGGTGGGCGCCGTGTTCGGTTCCTGGATGAACGATCGCGCGGTTGTTTATCGGCGCAAGTACAACATACCGTCCGAATGGGGCACAGCCGTGAATGTGCAGGCGATGGTCTATGGCAATACCGGCGACAAATCCGGGTCGGGAGTGGCCTTCACGCGCGATCCGGCGACCGGAG
>DATEWL010000453.1:0-3881 GCA_035258025.1 Candidatus Acidiferrum sp.
CACATCGACGCTGTCACCCGGTGTATACACGTCGCTCGAAGAAAAATGCAGTTGGTAGCCGCTCACGCCGGGAAGTGTCCCTGCGGGGGCGCGAATCTCGGCGGGAAAATCCGGAAACGTGGCGATATCGTTGCCATACAGCGCCACGGTGTTGGTGAACTGGCTCCCGGTAATTTGCATCCCGTCCCCGGAGTCACCGGCGAAGCGGATGACCGCGCGATCAATCACCTCGCGCTTGTGTTTTACCGGCGGCGTTTCAATCAAAGTTGACATAGTGACCAAGGCTCCGCTGTGTCTCAACTCCCACACGAATTCCCCGAGGGAGCGTGGCTCAATTTGTTAGATGGCCGGCGCGATAAGCAGGTTGGATGCTCTATCCGGCCCCCGATTCCGACAGCAAGAGAATACCACACCGGCCCGTGTGGGGAAGGAAGAGTGGCCGCCGCCCAAAAATGTGTCGTTACAGAAAAGACGCCCAGAATTGCCGGCAGTTCACAGTCATCTGCAGAACTTCAGGCATTGGCGGCGGAAGCGGCCTCGAGAAAGCGAGATCGGTAGAAGAGCAAAATCGCAATGATGGCCGCACTAAAAAACAAGCCAAAGATGAGGATGGAATGGAAGAACGAACCGGTTAGAAATGGATTGCCGCCAGGGAACGCAGGGTTCTCCGCATCGGCGCGCTGCATGGCCTCTTGCGCCGCGGCCAGAAAACGAGGATTCACTGCAGACAAAATTCCGTTTATGAAGAAGACGCATTGCAGGACCAGCACGGTGTGAAGCGCCGCTGGTTTCAGCTTGAGCATCCCCACTCCCGCGATTCCGAGGACGACACCTATGAGTCCCAAAAGGAACTTGGCTGAGATGCCGCTAAAGAGGTGTCCAAAAAGAAAGAAAGGCATCGAGCCGGTCATTGGAAAAAGCACCGCCAAAACCATGCATGCCGCTGAGAAAATCAGGAAACCAGCGAGGATCATAAGTGGGAGCGGGCAGGCAGCCTTGGAAGAGGAAGAGGGCCGCGCTTCTGGTTGCGGCAAAGGGAACCCTGTGGCATCCATCGCCGGCGGATACGCTGCCAAGGGAGCCGGCGCAGCAAAGGCTGCCGCGACTCGCGGACGCGTGAAGAGCACCAGCCACCAAATTCCGATTCCGAGCGGAATCCCATAGAAAAAAACCATGAACACTTTCAAGAATCCCATGAATGGCCCAGCTTCCGCGCCGTTGGGGAGGGAGGAGGGGAGTGAATTAAAGACAAGGAGAATGACGGGAATTGAGACCGCCGAAAGCACAGCCATGATACCGCCCCAGACAAGCATGGTGATGCGAGCCCAATTGCGCCGCCGAAGGACGCCGAGGCCAGCAAAGAAGCCAAAAATCGCAATGGCTACTCCAAAAAGCCAGAAAACTTCCACTGCTGCAAGTGTACCGGGAGGAATGCCTGGCACCCCTTCCGATGTTCGCAACCTAGGTGCAACGATCATCGAGGCCTCAACCAACAAGCCAAGCAGCAGACCCAACGCGCTGAAAATGATTGCGACAACGCCGGCTGCAGTTACAGCGGGAAGGGATTCTCTCTTGGCAAGCGTGTTCATGTGTAAGCCATCATCGCAAGCGTCGCGGAAGATTGTCTATCGTCCGCGTGTATATCATTTCCAGAAGTGCTGCCGTAGGGAAGCAAAGGTAACACGAAGACAACTTGTTGCTTGACGTTCGCTTTCTTTTCGCCTAAAGTAAGAGCGCTTCAAGAGTTTCCGTGGAGGCGAGCGATGGCCCTGACAAAGCGCCAAAAAGAAGTTCTGGATTACCTGGTTTCTTTCGACAACAAGCACGGGTACGCCCCCAGCTTTGAAGAGATCGGCAAGGGCCTGAAGCTGACTTCACTCGCCACGGTTCACAAGCACATCACCACGCTCGAGAAAAAAGGGTTCATCCGGCGCGGCTATAACCAGAGCCGTTCGATCGAAATCCTGCAATTGCCGAAACCTGTTAAGGAACAGATTAGCGACAGAAAGATTCAAGAACTGCCGCTAGTGGGCCGTATCGCCGCGGGGCGCCCGCTCGAAGCTGTGGAGGAACGCGAGACTTTGTCGCTTGGCGATTTTGCCCGCGGTGGCAATTCCTTCGTGCTTCAGGTGAAAGGAAGTTCCATGATTGAAGATCACATCATGGATGGCGATTACGTGGTCTGCGAACAGACCCAAGTAGCCAACGCCGGTGACATCGTCGTAGCTTTGATCGGCGGCGAGGAAGCGACACTCAAAAGGTTCTACCGCGAAGGTGCTGGCAAGATCCGTCTTCAGCCTGCAAATTCCGAGATGGCTCCCATCATGGTGGCAGCAAACGACCTCAAGATTCAGGGCCGCGTCATCGGCGTACTCCGCAAGTACTGAAAACACCCTCCGCAGCTCCTTTTCGGTCTCGGGGGCGCAGATTTGCTTTCTCTATCATTTTCGACTTTTCCAATTCATTCGTCCCTTGAACCAGGTTTGTTCGTCCTCATCAAGCTCGCCGGCCGCACCATAGACATGCGTCTCTTTCCATTTCCAGATACTATGTAGATTCTTTGTAGCCACTTGGAAGCGCGGGGCGTCAAAGGTACGAGGCGGGGCCGGCTTGCGTGGTCGCTGCCAGGGAAAGACCAAACGTGTCGACCAAAAACCCAAACATATTAATTGTCGAGCCTGACGAGGCGCTCCACAAGCAACTCCTGGACGTTTTGCGTTCCGCAGGCTATGAAGTTTCCTCCGCGCCTTCGCAGGAAGAAGGCTTCCGCGTCGTCCAAACCGGCGCCGTCGATGTGTTTTTACTCTCTGCTGACTTGGCCGATGTCCTCTGTTGCAGCTCTCTCACAGAAATCAAGGGTCTGGGGTCCACCGCCAACACGCGCGTGATTCTTTTCGCGACCGGCGGCGGTGCCGTGCGTGCGCGAGCTCTGGATCTGGGCGCCGATGATGTGATGACCCCTCCCTGGGAGCCTACCGAACTGCTTGCCCGAGTGCGCGTGCAGTTGCGCGACAAGCATGCCTTCGATGAATTGCAGCTGAAATCGCGCATCGCGGAAGAAGGCCAGGAAATCGCGCACACCGCGTTTCAAGCCCTTGCGGTTACAGAAAAAATGACTCGCGACGCGTTCTCGACCGGCCGCGCACTGAAAATTGGCGTTGGCGCCCTCCTCGCCGTCGCCGCCGTCATATCCATTGTTTTTCTGCTCTTCACCCGGCGCGCCGATAAGGAAACCCGTCGTGCCTACTCCGTGATCGCGCAGCTAGAACACGGCGTGCGCACGGAGGAAGCTTTAGTCGCCGAAGCCGCCAAAGCCCGCAAAGAGCTGCAGCAATCGGACATCACCGAGCAGAAACAACAACTGCAGAAACAGACCGACGATCTTCGCCAGAAACTCTCCGCCGCGGACGCCAGCGAAGTTTCCGGCCTTCGCAAACAGCTTGACGAGACCACCAGCCGGCTGAAGAAAGTAGAAACGCAATCCGACGCAGCTGAAAGCGTCATCCGAGCCAACGCTCCCAGCGTCTGCTTGCTCCACGTCTCGGTTTCTTTCGTGGACCAGGCTTCGCATCGCCCCTTGCGTTACGGCGCGATTAATCCTGACGGCCAGCCGCTCAAAGACAGCGATGGCAACGTGGTCTACAGCCTCGACGGCCGTGCCCCCGAAGTCCGCGAAGATTTCTTCGGCACCGGTTTTATCGTTGGCCAAAATGAAATCCTCACCAATCATCATGTCGCGCAACCATGGTGGAAGAATGAAGAGTTGGGCGCTGCCGCTGAGCAGGGCTTGCAGACGACGATCGCGGAAATGACCGCCTATTTCCCGGAAGCGGCAGCCGGCATTCCCATGAACATCTCGCAAATCTCGGACGAAGCCGATC
>DATEWL010000454.1:0-3057 GCA_035258025.1 Candidatus Acidiferrum sp.
GCAAGCAAGATTCAGACGACTGGCACACCAACTCAAACTTTCCACCTAGCGGAGATTTCCGTCTATGAACAATTTGCGCGGATATTTTAGGCCAGAAACTACTCCTGCATTGTCGGCAAGCCGGAAGTTACGATTTTTCAGGTGCCAACTTCCGGTTGGCCCGTCACTCTGGCTTGATCCGCCGGCATGATCGCAGAGCTATGATGAGCGACGGCTTTTCGATGGTTAGAGAATGCCGGCGCCACCGGCCCATCGGGCGATATAGCTCCGAAGGAATGAGGTGAAGTTGTCCGCGCCAGGTGGCAGCTTTTTCCCACGAAGGCTGATTCGCGAGAAGTCCACGTTCACAACCGGATTAGTCAGCTTGCTCATCACAACTTTGCGATTTCGGCAGGCGGGCAATACGAACGAAGGGATGACAGCAATGCCCTCGCCTGCCTCTACCATGGCGATCATGGTATCGAGATAATTGAAGATGGCGCGCCGAGGAACGAAAACTCCGGCGCGGGCCAAATGCTTGTCGATGAACTGCTGGACGACACTGCCCGTCACCAGCGAGACCAGTGGCTGTCCCTTCAGAGCGGACCAGGTGGTAGAGGTGCGGCGCAATGCCGGATCGTCATCGGGGCGAATCACCATCAAGGAAAAGCGAAACAATGGGGTGCGACGGAGTCCAGGCGCGGGCTCAAAAAACGCACCCACGCTCATATCCAGTTTGCCCTCCACAACCATCTGCGAGAGGGCAGGTCCGCCCACATCGAACACTTGGATCCTGAGGTCGCGCTGGTGGGAGCGGAATTCCTTAATGGCTTCCGGCAATATGTTGGCCGCGACGAGTGGCGGTGCGCCAACGGACAAGGTGTGGCTAGCGTCGGCTGCCGATCGCTCGATCCGCGAGATGGCACCATCAACTTTTTCCAGACTCTCCCGTACAACGCCAAGCAATTCATTGCCGTAAGTTGTCAGCCCGACGTGGCGAGTGGTCCGATCAAACAGGCGGAATCCTAGCTGGGTTTCCAGCTCTCGAATCAAAACGCTCAAGCCAGATGGGGTGATGTATAGGGTTTCCGCCGCGCGCGAAAAACTTCGATGGTGCGCGACAAGCACGAAAGCCCGGAACTGGCGGGAGGTAAAATCCATTGCTGAGAATACCTCAACAATCATTGAATTATTTGAACTTGTATCATAAGACCGCACGGATTGAAATGGTGCAGCGGCAGGCTTCGGCCGCGGCGAGGCCGAGACGATGGGGAGCGGGCACTTGCAAGATTTGACGGAAAAACAGTGCGCGTCTATCGGCGGCGCCAATGTCCCGGAAGTGGCTTCTTTCTTTGCCCGCTTGACGCCCAGCCAATGGCTCATCTGCGGAGTCGCGGCACTCGGCTTTGCGTTCGATCTCTACGAGACCTTGGTGCTGCCGCTCATTGTCCGTCCGGCGCTTGCTGCTCTCGGGAACTTCAAGCCCGGCAGTGCGGGCTCCAATCTGTGGGTGGGACTGCTATTCTATCTGCCATTAGCTTCGGGTGGTATCTTTGGATTCCTTGGAGGTTACCTAGCCGACCTACTAGGGCGCCGGCGCGTACTGATGTGGAGCATCCTGCTGTACGCGTTCTCGGCCTGTGCCGCAAGCTTTGCTCTTACGTTGCCGCAGTTATTGTTTTTCCGTTGCACGACAATCATCGGCGTGTGCGTGGAATTTGTAGCTGGAATAGCCTGGGTGGCGGAACTTTTCCCGAATCCCAAACAGCGTGAATCCGTGCTTGGCTACACGCAGGCTGCCTTCGGCCTGGGTGGACTCATGGTGACGGGAGCCTATTATGTTGCCGTCACTTACGCCGAAAAATTTCCAGCCATCCACGGCGGCCACGAGGCATGGCGCTATACGCTGCTGTCCGGACTGCTTCCCGCGATTCCACTGATTCTTGCACGGCCGTTCTTGCCGGAGTCGCCAATCTGGCAGGAAAAGAAATCAAAAGGTACATTGAAGCGGCCGAGCATCGCGGAGCTGTTCCGGCCCGCGCTGCGAAAAACGACGTTGGTCTCTTCGTTCTTGGTAGCTTGCAGTTACGCTCTGGCTTCAGGAGTCATTCAGCAGACGCCTCGCATGGTTCCTGGTCTTCCTGGGGTGCGCAGCCTCGGGCCTCGCCTGGTAGAGCAAACCGTGAGTGGTGTGCAATTGTTTCAGGAGCTCGGCACGATTGTTGGCCGCTTGCTGTTTGCCTTCCTTGTGGTCCGGATCGCGACGCAGCGGCGCCTCTTGCGCGTTTTCCTGGTTCCTGGATTGATTGTCTTTGCTTGCCTCTATTTTTTTGCTGCCACCCACAGTTTGGTGCTCGTCAAGTGTGGGATATTTCTCGCTGGTCTTCTGCTAAACGGGCCGTTCAGTCTTTGGGGCAACTATTTGCCACGGATGTATCCTACGTACTTGCGCGGCACCGGCGAGAGTTTCGCAATCAATATCGGAGCCCGCGTGATCGGCGCATCGGGAGTGCTTTTCACTACGCAACTCGCCAACGTTATGCCCGGCGCCGGCGCAGCTGCTCGTCTTGCTTACTCGGCCGGCACGCTTGCCGTCCTCGCATATACTGGGTCGCTAATCGGGAGTTTCTGGCTGCGTGAGCCTGAAGGAAACCAACTGCCCGATTAAAAGGTGCGAAGGCGATGTCCCCACGGCTCGTTGGGAGAGGAAGATTTGGTTTGCCAATGAGTCCGTCGGCTTCGTCGGTCTCCTTCAAGGAAGCCTTGCTGACATTCTTTTTTATTTTGTTCATCGCCATTACCGCCCTCAGCTATCTCGTACCTCCTGCCGTTGTTCCTGGGTCTGCTTCAGCGACGAACTTCTCCGCCGAACGCGCTATTGAACACCTGAAAGTCATTGCCCGTGAGCCCCATCCGACCGGCTCGATTGCAAACACGCGCACACGCGACTACATCGTAGAGCAGCTCAGGTTCTTGGGTCTCAAACCAGAGGTGCAGAAATCTGTCAGCACGACGCCATGGGACATCGGAGGAGCGCCTTACAGCGCAGGAACCGTAGAAAATGTCATTGCGAGATTG
>DATEWL010000455.1:0-5300 GCA_035258025.1 Candidatus Acidiferrum sp.
CGCGCCTACAGCACCGCTTTCCTTGAAAGCGCCGGGCTTCTCCGTAGCAGCGATGGGCGGCTTGCCGTGATTCGAGGAAGCGCGTAGCTCAGGATTGGCGCGCGCGGATTGGTAGTGCTGGGTTTGCGCGGCGACGGGCGCAATGTGGTGCTCGCGTCCGGCAGCTTCTTCCTGGGAAGTGGCACGCACCTGCACGCCGCCATTTCCGCCGTTGAAGCTGACGCGGTTACCCCCGTTTTCGTTTACTCTCGTGTTGTAAACGTTGCGATTGCGAGAGACGTCCACGTGGCTTACCGATTGATTGTAGTCAAAGTGGCCGTTGTCCCAGCGACCGCCTTCGTAGCCGCGGCCACCATAGCCGTAGCCGTAGTTGATTCCGCCGTAGAAACCGACTTGTGTACCCCAGTAGCCGTCGTGGAAGAGGTAGCCGTTGTTGTCCCAACCCCAGTAGCCGGGAGTCCAGAGATAGCCGACTTCGGGAGCCATGACCCATGTTCCAGGGACCCAATAATAATCGTCGTCACCGTAAGCCCAGTAACCGGGGGTCCAGATGTAGCCGTCGCCGGGGGCGATGGGTTGATCATAAACAGGCAATTCTGGCGGTGCGATGTTGATGGATACTCCAAAGCCAATTTGGGCGGACGAAGCCGCCGAGATGGCCAGCAATACCAGTGCGAACAGCAACGAACGAACAGACAAGATAAAACGCATTGTGTTTCCCTCCGCCTGATGATCCTTTGCGTGCTGGAACTCGATCAGGCCAACTAAACTCGGCCTCTACGATCTGCAATGTGAAGAATGGTTTTGCAGGCGCATGTGGAACTTTTAATATTCACGCAGCCGAAATCATTGCGGCGTGTTGTCACAAGTATAGGAATATCCAAACTGCAATGCTGTGCGCTATTGGACATTGCTTTTTTATTCCCTGACTGCGGTTGGCGTCGCGCTTCGGGCGCAGTTGGTTAACGAGGTGAGGGCGGTAGGGAGGGTTGCAGTTGCGGCCAAGAGCACGAACAACTCGCGCGCATTGCGCTCGCCGCGGGAAATTGTCGCCGAGAAGGGGCGAGCGAGAGCTTGGAGATGCAGCTTATAAAAGAGAACGGGCGGCTCGAAGCCGCCCGTTCTCTTTTGCAAAGTCAAGTTGCGAAGATCAGAGTTAATTATTCGGCTGATCGGGGCGACGCTTGAGCGTTGGGCGGTCGTCGTCGGTGCCATCCGTCGTGGGGGCGTTGGGGTCCGTCGTCGTGGAAGTGGGCTGCTTGGTGGACTGCGCCGTTTTTGTGCGAAGGGTCGGCTTCCCAGGCGCGTTGTTTGTAACCTTGCGCGCGAACATGATGTTGCGGAGGCGCGACTTTACCGAATCAAACTCGGAAGTCGTTACGATGTATTCCGGGCGGTTCGGAAGAATGCGCGCGATTTCTTTCTGCGTGGCTTCGATGCGATCCGGAGTGGGAGGATGCGTCGAGAAAACTTTGGGAATAGTGCCGGGACGGCGCTTTTCGTCGGCTTGGATACGCTCGAAGAAGGTTACGTAAGAGTTGGGATCGTAGCCGGCCTTGTACATGTACTCGACGCCGAGGTAATCGGCTTCGCGCTCGGAGTCTCGGCTGAATTTCAGGTAGGTGACGGGGATGGCGAGGCTCGCGGCTTCGTAAATGCCGTAACCTGCCCAGCCGCCGGGGCCCAGAAGCATGAGCGGAATCATGGCCAACTGCATGGCCTCGCCCTTCGTGGCGTTCTTCGTGCCGTGACGAGCGCAGACGTGCGAGATTTCGTGAGCCATCACGCCGGCAAGTTCGGACTCCTCCTCGGCGCGGAGGATCAGGCCGCTATTGACATAGAAGAAGCCGCCAGGTAGCGCGAAGGCGTTCACTTCATCCGAGTCGATGACTTTGATGGTGAAGGGAACCTTTGCGTCGGAGTTGCGGACGAGATTTTGGCCGACGCGGTTCACGTATTCGGTGACAACGGGGTCATCGATAAGCTTGGAAGAACGCTCGACTTCCTGGGCGAGCTGCTTGCCGAGGGCGATTTCGCGTTCGAGCGAATAGAAATTGGGACCTTTACCTACGTTGCGGTTGCCAATGGCGTCGACGTCGTCCTTGGAATTCTTGGGATGCACGGTATCCTGCTGCTGAACCGGTTGATTCTGCGGAGTTTGCGTCTGCGTGGGTACCGGGGCCGCAGGCTGCGGAGGCGTTTGCGTTTTGCTCGGATCTTGGCCAGTGGGCGCGGTCGGAGCGGGCTGCGTTGGAGCAGGCTGCTGCGCGGTGGGCTGTTGCGCTTGCGTCGGGGAAGGGTTTTGGCTTGACTGCTGAGGCCTGGGAGTTGCCAGAGCCGCGCTTGCGGCGAGGAGGCCTGCCACCGTAAGGCCCAAAGTCACTCTTGGAAGCTGTGTCATGGCATTTACCCCCTGCTGCGGCCAGTATACACCCATTTTGCAATACCGGGATGCAATGTCGGCCGCGCCCTTAGTCACTACGATGTAAGACTCTCAAGGAAGGTTTCCTATTCCAAGAAGACCAGGAGGGAATTTGTGGGACGGGGCGAGAGCGAGAGGCATGAGAGTGCGCGCTAGCTGCCCGGTGGGAGGCTAGAAGCTGTTCCGAACTGAAAAGTGCGGTGAATGGTGCGCAAAATGCAGGATTAGAAGGGTTGACACGTTTGCCGAGGGCCTCTACAGTCAAAGGCAGACACATGAGCGTAAAAATGAGCGTAAAAAAGATTCAGATCGGCCAGCTTTGGAGGAAGAATGACACCGGGGACGTTTACTTGGTGACGCGAGTTTACAGCGAGGCTCTTAGCACGATCGTAGTGCTGCGGAAGTCCGGGGCGGAGGATGAGGCGCTGACGCGTTTGCGGGCTGAGAGCACTCCCAAAGGGCCGGGGATTCCGGGGTATTCGCCGGCGCAGGATGAAGAGAATTTTTGATTGAGGGAGTGAGCAGTGAGCAGTGAATAGTGAGTAGTCGTTACTGAGTGCAGCCTTCACCGTAAATCTAGCAAATCCATTCATGGAATAGACAAGGTTCAGATGGAACGGACGGCCATCTTGACGACGTCGTGGACCTGCATCAATTCCTTTACCAGGAAGGGTTCGCCGTACTTTACGCCGATCATTTCGCCGTAGTGGCGGGCGAGCTGGTTCATTTCGTCTTCGAGGCGATCGATGGCCAGAAAGACATTTGTCTTCTTGAATTGGCGCGGGGATTCGCCCTTTTTGGGATGGAATTGCGAGGCAAATGCCAGGATAGCGCGACGACGCTGCTCGAAGTGGGCGGTGACGTCGACGACGAAAGTGGGGCGGACAGGAGCGTAGGCGGTGGAGTAGAGGATTTTGAAGGGACGGTGAGGTTCGCCATCGATAGGCAATTGCTTGAGGCCTGCTAGAAAGCAGCCCTCGTAGCCGAGTGTGGATGCATGGTAGTGGTCCGGGTGCCGGGCCTCCCAATAAGGAAGGATCACGGTTTTGGGACGAAGCTCGCGAATGACGGCGGCTAAGCGCAGCTTGTGTTGGCGGCTGGGTTGAACGTCGGAGTCGGGAACGCCGAGGGTGCCGCGCCAGCTCACGCGAAGAATCTTGGCGGATTTGGCGGCTTCTTTAGCTCGGGTTTCGGGCGTGCCGCGCGTGCCCATTTCGCCTGCGGTCAGGTCCAGGATGCCGGTTTTGTAGCCGCTGTGGGCCATTTTCAGGAGAGTGCCGCCGCAGGTGAGTTCCACGTCATCGGGGTGGGCGGCGATGGCGAGCAGGTCGAGTTTCATGCGCGGTCTCCCTTGTGCAAGTTCGCTGGAATCCGAAGAGTGATGATAGCACTGCCTGGAGAATGCTCCTTTCGGCGCAGTGATTGCCGGGTGTGATAACGTTTCGGACGGCGGAAATGCGATGACAGAAAATATAGAAAGACAGGCGAGATCGCTTACAGGGAAAGTGGCGCTCGTTACCGGGTCGGCGAAGCGGCTTGGCCGGGCGGTAGCGCTGCGGCTGGCCTCAGAAGGCGCGGACTTAGTGATTCACCATGGTGCGTCGCACGCGGAAGCGCAGGAAACGGTGGGAGAAATCGAGAAGATGGGGCAGCGAGCGATGGCCCTTTCTGCTGACCTGCGAAAGATAGATGAGATCCGCGCCCTGTTCGTAGAGGTCGCGAAAGGATTTGGGCGCTTGGATATTCTGGTGAACAGCGCGGCGAACTTTTTGCCCGCGAGCATCGTCTCGACGACGGAAGAAATCTGGGACGCCTCTCTGGATACGAATTTGAAGGCGGGATTTTTCTGTGCGCAGGCGGCCGCGCCGTTGCTGCGCCGGACGAAGGGTACGATTGTGAATTTTGCCGATTCTGGCGGGCTACTGGGGTGGCCGGGTTTCATTCCGCATTCCATTTCGAAAGCCGGCGTGGTGATGTTGACGAAGGTGCTGGCGAAGGCGCTGGCGCCGGAGGTGCGCGTAAATGCGATTGCTCCTGGAACGATTACCATGCCAGGTGATCCGCCAGAGTGGGAAGCCGATTTTGTGAAATTGGCTCCGCTCGGACGAACGGGGACGCCGAGCGACATCGCGGATGCTGTGTCCTATCTTGCGCATGCAGAGTTTATGACCGGTCAAACGCTGGTGCTAGACGGCGGACGCATTCTGGGAGCAAACGAAGCAGAATTTCACGCTGGATAACGAACACTGCAGTGCCACAAATAAAGGCATTTTACAGAACGAACTTTGATCTTGGTGATAGTCTCCGCTGGATCGCAAGTGCACATCGAAGGCTCGACCACTGTAATGTGATTCGGCGATTGACTTACCTTGGGGAATCCGGCTTGGGCTGCGTTACAGCAGTCATCGGTCTCGGCGAACTGAAACGTGTACACCAGCCTGTAGGAAAACAGGCCCTTGCCGCAGTCAGTGCAACGAAAATGGGATTGCTTGGCACTATCCAAGGCCGCGGGAGCGAGCAAAGGATGGCCACTAGCGACCTCTAAGGAATCGACGCTTCCGTCCTGCCTGATTTTTAGCTCAAGCTGGACATCTCCCACTATGCGTGTTTGTCTCGCAAGAGGAGGGTAGGCCGGCGGGAATACCTCAGTGAGAGTAACGTGGCCCTCAGCAGCTTCTGGATTTGGTGGGCTCTGCGCAAAGAGACTTCCAGCCGCACAAATAAGCGCAGCGACTAGAGCAATAGAAGTTAAGCGGGGCCACATAGGGGTAAATTCGTCTGCACTAGTCTAGTCTTCCTGATTTCTAGAAGCCAGTTCTCGTCCGCGAAAATCGGCTGACAAATCTGCGAAAGGCAGTGTGCAGAGAATCGCGCGGCG
>DATEWL010000456.1:0-2002 GCA_035258025.1 Candidatus Acidiferrum sp.
GAATACATGCTCCACACGAAGGAAACCGACGAAGTTTTCCCGCACTCGTATTCCTTCAGCGAGGGCTTCCTGCATCCGGGAGACGCCCCCGGTTTGGGTGTCGAATACAACGAGAAGCTCGCTGAAAAATTTCCTTACGAACGCGCGTACCTGCCCATAAATAGAAAGTTGGATGGCACGATGTTCGACTGGTAGTTCGAAGGAAATGGCGCAGCAGCCGCGCGCCATGATCGGAGCAGGAATCTTCGCTGGGAGAGATAAATCATGGGATACAGCAAGCTCGATCTGACAGGCAAATCAGCAGTAGTCATCGGCGGCACTTCCGGTATCGGCCGAGCGATCGCGCTCGGCATGGCCGAAGCTGGCGCCGACGTTGCGCCGACATCGCGCCGCCTCGATCAAGTCGAGGCCACCGCCCGCGAAATCGAAGCTCTAGGCCGCCGCTCCGTTCGAGCCACTTCGGACGTCACCGACCGCGCCTCGCTGCAAGGAGTGCTCGACGCGGCGGTGAAGGACTTCGGCAAAGTCGACATCCTCGTAAACTCCGCCGGACGCACGAAGAAGGCCCCCACCATCGATTTCTCCGAAAAAGACTGGAACGACATTCTCGAAACAAATCTCACCGGCATCCTGCGCGCCTGCCAGATTTTTGGGCCCCACATGATAGAGCGTCGATACGGAAGAATCATCAACATCGCCTCCATCGGCTCTTTTCTTGGCATGCTCCAGGTAGCTGCCTACTCCGCCAGTAAAGCCGCCGTCGCTTCGCTAACTCAATCGCTGGCCATCGAATGGGCCCCGCACGGCATCTGCGTGAACGCGATCGCACCAGGCGTCTTCCGCACCTCGCTGAACGAAAAACTGCTCGACGGCACGCCGCGCGGCAATGAATGGCTCATGCGCACACCGATGAAGCGCTTCGGCAAGGTCGAAGAGCTTGCGGGCGCCGCCGTGTACCTTGCCTCCGACGCCGCCAGTTACACAACAGGCTCTGTGCTCATCGTGGACGGCGGTATTCTCGCCAGCGGCGTGAATCAGTGATTTAGGCGAGCAAAGTTATTGAAATAACAGGACTTAGAAGCATTGGAGCCGAACGCGAGAATCGAACTCGCGACCTGCACATGGCTTCGGAAATTTGCTGTCGTTGATTCTCATCGCGAGGAACACCGCAAGGGCCAACGTTCATGTGGTGATCCAGTTTTGCGACATTTCAATTACCAAGGGATTGCAAGAGAGCATCGAAGCTCGTTTGCCTGCGATTGTAGGCGGTCTAAGTCTTGCACTCGCGTGCAGCTTTTCCATCATTACTCCTGAAAGCAAGCATCCCGCAACGAAGTAATGAGAGAGCGCCTTTCGGATCCTCGATTTGCTGCTGTAGACTTCGGAATACGCCCAAGCATCCAATAGGCAGTCTCGATTCATGTGATGGAGGTCTTACTTGCCTGTAATTCTTGCCTGCAGCCATTGCGGCCAGAAAAACAGAATCCCTGCAAAACATCTGGCCAGTACCGGTCGTTGCGGAAGCTGTAAATCGCCATTGCCCCCGCTCTCCGAGCCCTTGGCGGTCGACGAACCCCTCTTCGATGAAATCATCCAGAGTGTCCCCGTTCCCGTGCTAGTCGATTTCTGGGCGGACTGGTGTGGACCCTGCCACATGGCAGCTCCTGAAGTGGCTCGCACCGCGGCGGAGATGACGGGAAAGGCTGTGGTGCTGAAAGTGGATACCGAGAAATACCCGACACTCGCGGGACGCTTCAATGTTCGCGGCATCCCGAACTTTGCGGTTTTTAACGGCAGTCGCCTGGTGATGCAGCAAGCCGGCGTAGTAGATCACGAGAAGATGAAACATTGGCTGAGTACCGCCGCTGCGGTTTCTGCTTGAAGAACGCGGGAAACGGGAACGCTAGCTAGTTGAAAGCAAATAGGTTAGAGAAGAAGTGGAGCCGAGGGCGAGAGTTGAACTCGCGACCTGCCGATTACGAATCGGCTGCTCTACCACTGA
>DATEWL010000457.1:0-6776 GCA_035258025.1 Candidatus Acidiferrum sp.
AATTCTTTCGGCGCAATAAACTCTCGACACGGGCGATCAGAATGGCAAGATTGAACGGTTTCGGCAGATAGTCATCCGCGCCGGATTCAAATCCTTTAAGAACATCTTCCGGGCGCCCGCGAGCCGTGAGCATGAGCAAAGGAGTGTAGTTTTGCGCTTTGCGCAACTCGCGCGCAATCAAGAATCCGTCCTTGCCCGGCAGCATGACGTCCAGCACGAGGGCATCGAAGTTTTCGCGGTCCTTCAGCAGGCGCTTCAATGCGCCCTCGCCAGTATCCGTAATCTGCACGTTATGGCCCTCTGCTTCGAGATTGAAGCGAAGTCCCTCGGCCAGGTGTGCTTCATCTTCAACGATGAGGATACGGCTCATGCCTGGTAGACCCTCGGAAGACGAATGGTGAACGTGCTCCCCCGCCCTTCCCCTTCGCTCTCGGCAAAGGCGTCGCCGCCATAGCGGCGGGCGATCGAGCGCACAATAAAGAGACCGAGGCCAGTTCCCTTCACATTATCCGTCTTGGAATTCGACGCACGGTAGAAACGCTTGAAGATTCGTTTCATCTCGTTGTGCGGGATGCCGATGCCG
The DNA here is from genome assembly GCA_035258025.1 of Candidatus Acidiferrum sp. Lineage (GTDB taxonomy): Bacteria > Acidobacteriota > Terriglobia > Acidiferrales > UBA7541 > Acidiferrum. The sequence continues at coordinate 584 of DATEWL010000457.1, forward strand.
CGATCGTGCACGCGCAGCAGGACCGTATCGATATTGGGCGTGAGCAAATCCACCACGATGTTTTTCTTGTCGCCGGAATATTTGATGGCATTGTCGAGCAGATTGAAGACGGCCGTGCGGAATTCCTCGGGGTTACCAAGAACTACGATTTCATCCGGCGGCACCGTGCCAAGACTCAACACTTCCGGAGAAAGGTTCTGCCTCAGGCGCGCGAGTTCCAGGCCTTCGCGCACAATCTCCGAGAATTGCACTTCCTGCCAGTTCTTTCGCGCGCTCGCGTGTCGCACTTCGCCTGCCTTCAACACCTGTTCGACGGTCCCAAGCAAGCGATCAGTATCATCAATCATGATGCGATAGAACTCGCGGCGCTTGGCTTCGTCCAGGTTCCGGCTCGCAAGAGTTTCCAGATAAAGGCGGATGGAAGCGATAGGTGTTTTCAATTCATGGGTGACGGCATTCAGGAAGCTGTCTTGCTGCTCATTTCGTCGGATTTCGCGGACAAGAAAGATCGTGTTGACGACCAGGCCCGCGATAAGCACACCGAAGAAGATGATGCCGAGCACGAGCGGAACAACTTGCCGCCAGTGAAAAATGATCCAGCTGACATTGAGTGCGATCGTCAGGGCAACGAGACAAGCCCCAAGCGCGATGAAGAACGCGATGGCTTTGGTGCGGCGCGTGATGCGCATGACGTCTTAGTTTACGCCAGGGCGAGCGATTGCCATATCGTCAGGACAGTAAGACAACTCGTAGGTTCCCTGATCGCGCGCACGAATCCCGCCAGACGGCGGGGAAAGAATCAATCGCCGCTGGATATCACCAGGGGAGAAACCGCCGGTGCAACCTCCGGCTTGATCGCGGCGTGCCGTTCATCCCCATGCGACACCGGCGCGAGCTTATGGCGCTTGACGTCCCACGCCAGGCCGAGCGCTCGCAAAACGCAAATGCCGTACCAGTTCAGATCGATTTCATACCAGACAATCCCGTGACGCGCCGACTGCGGAACAGCGTGATGATTGTTGTGCCAGCCTTCGCCAAAGGTAAGCAGCGCGACCCAAAGACTGTTCTTCGAAGTGTCATCCGTAAGAAACCGCCGCGAACCCCACATGTGCGTCGCGGAGTTTACCAGCCAAGTGGAATGCAGTCCGAACACGGTTCTCACGAACACTCCCCACAATAGGAAGGGCCAGCCACCGATCGCAAAGAGTGCTATGCCAAGAATAGTGAGAGGGACCCAGTGCCACTTGGTGATCCAAATATGAAACTTGTCTTTTCGCAGATCGGGGACAAAGGGCAGAAGCTCCTTGGCATTGCTGTGCATGGCCTGCCCGGTCATGATCCAACCCATGTGCGCCCACAGGCCGCCATCTTGCGGCGAATGTGGATCGCCTTCTTTGTCTGTATTCTGGTGGTGGACCCGGTGCGTGGCTACCCAAGCGATGGGTCCGCCCTCGAGCGCCAGCGTCCCGCAGACCGTCAGAAAATATTCCATCCACTTCGGCGTTTTGTAGCCACGGTGAGTCAGCAACCGGTGGTAGCTCATGCCGATGCCAAGGCTTCCGGCGATCCACCAAAGAACAACCGCTAGCGCAAGCGCTTTCCAGGTAAAGAAGAACAACGCGGCGACCGCGCCGATATGAAATGCCAGCATGAAGAGGGATGTGGTCCAATTGATGGGTTGAGAGAATGTTTTGTCGTGGCCTAGGATGCTCATGAATCCGAAAGTAGCACGTGCTCAGCCGATCTTCTGTAATACTTGTGTAATCCCCTCGACGGAAGTTCCATAGAATTGTGGCGAAAACGTTAAGAGCAATCTAACCTCACTCGCGCTCTTCGATCGAGGAAAGTCACCCCTCAATCCGAACACCTGTCACGTAAATCCTTGTAGGCTTGGAGGTTAGCCGCGCGTCTCAAATGGTCACGAATTGGCCCGAAAATGGGGCGCAAATAGCGTATACTGTGAACGAACAAATTCCAGAATAAAGGTACCGTCACCCGAGCGCGTCGGGATGAACGAGGCTGTCATGACGGTCACCGCGGCGAATCTACCGCCAGAATTGTAATTCGGATCCCGCCTTCTCGTTTGCCACAAAAGCTTGTGGTCTCTTTCCTTGGCCATGCTGTGGTGTGCAGGCAGGACCGTTAGTCTCGGGCGATACCGTACGGGGGAGAAAACGCTTGGCTCTGCTCATTCAGGAAAAACACGATCTGGTCGGCAACCTCATCAGCCTCGGCAAGAGCCGTGGCTACGTGCTCAACGAGGAAGTGAACGACGTCCTTTCCGCAGAAGAACACACCACGGAAGAGATCGATAATCTTTTTTCTACGTTCGAGCGCGACGGCACTGAAATCTTCGAGGATGTTGCTGCAGCGAGAGCCGCGCACACGACACTCGAAGTGACGCAGCGAGTCGAACTCGGTCCCAGGAACGACGCGATCCACGAAGAAGAGACCGAGATCGAGCGGCCTGTGCACTCCGTGCAGAAGAGCACGGATCCTGTCAGCACCTACTTGCGCGAGATGGGCGTGGTCCCGCTCCTAACGCGTGAGACGGAGATCGTTCTCGCCAAACGGATGGAACGCGGCAAGTTGCGCGTGCTGAAGACCGTTTCGCGCTCGCCGATCGTGGCCAAGGAATTGATTGCCATAGGTGCAGAGCTCCGTAAGGGCGCTCTTTCCATCAAGAGAATCGTTCACCTCCAGGAAGAAGAACTGACCGACGACAAGATCGAAGAAAAGCTGCGCCAAACGCTGCGGACCATTCACCAGATCGAAAAGCTCTACCAGTTAGCTCGAAAGCAAGCGCTCAAACTGGAGAACACGGGAAAATCTGAAAAGCTAGCGCATCTGCGCGCCCGGCGCCGTCTGGCCCGGACCCGCATTGCGGTTTCGCACCTGGTCCGCTCCATCGAATTCAGCGACGCTGAAAAGAGGCGCCTGATTGATACTCTACGCATCACGGCCGAGCGGCTGCATACGCTCGATCGCGAGATTGGCCGGTTGGAACGCCGCGTGAGCTCCTCCCGCTCCGAGAGCGCAAACGGAGCAAGAGATGAGCTGCGCGCGCGCCGGACGGAACGGAAGAACATCGAAGAGTCGTGCGAGGTAGGTCTGGACGCCCTGAAGCGGGCGCTCACGGCCATACGCCTGGGCGAAGCGGAAACCGAGCAGGCAAAAACCGAACTTACCGAGGCAAACCTTCGCCTTGTCGTTTCCATTGCCAAAAAATATACCAACCGCGGCATGCAGTTCCTCGATTTGATCCAGGAAGGCAACATCGGTCTCATGAAGGGCGCCGACAAATTCGAGTGGCGGCGTGGGTACAAATTCTCCACCTACGCGACCTGGTGGATCCGCCAAGGCATTACTCGCGCCATCGCTGACCAGGCGCGCACAATCCGCGTGCCCGTGCACATGATCGAGACGATCAACAAGCAGGCCCGCACTAGCCGGCAATTGGTGCAGGAACTCGGGCGCGAGCCTACTACCGAGGAACTCGCGAGGCGCATGGATCTTTCCGTCGACGCAATCTGCAAGACCAAGAAGATCGCGCAGCAGCCCATGTCTTTCGAGACGCCCATCGGGGAAGACGAAGAGTCTCACCTAGGCGACTTTGTCGAGGACAAAGGTGTCGTTTCGCCCTCGGACGCCGCCATTCACCTCAACTTGAAGGAACATCTGGCTTCCGTGCTAAAGACGCTCACACCGCGCGAGGAAAGAATCATCAAGATGCGCTTTGGCCTCGAAGACGGCAATGAACTCACGCTGGAGCAGGTAGGCCAGTCGTTCGCCGTTACCCGTGAGCGCATCCGCCAAATCGAAGCCAAGGCCCTGCGAAAGCTGCGGCATCACTCACGCTCGAGGCGGTTCCGAATCTTTCTCCAAAGCGCGTTTTAAAGATCGGATCCAGGCTTTCTGCTTCTACATCGGACTTTGAACCTGCCGCGGAAGACTCATGGCTGGACAGCCGCAGGCCTGGCCTGAAAAACGCCGAATAGCCGAATAATCGACGGGTGCGAATCCCGCCTGCTCGGCTAACCAAAGTTCCTTCCATCCCAAATTGTGTGTTAAGAAGTTTCTAGCTATCGCGTCTTAGGTTGTAGAAGCGCCGGGGAGGAATACTTGGCGGCCGCGATAGAAAACATCATGGTGACGCAAGCAGCCGCAGAGCTTGAGGTAGTCTTTCGCGCTCATCAGGCTTGTGTCCTCAAAGCCGCCTACCGCGTAACCGGCAGCATGGCCGACGCCGAGGACGTCGCACAGTCCGTCTTCCTCCGATTGGCCCGTGGCTCGGTCGACCACAGCCGTATCTCCAATTTACAAGGCTATTTACACAGGTCAGCTGTCAATGCTGCATTGGACCTTATTCGGTCGAGGGGCCATCGCGAGGTCGTGCCGGTGGAAACAGCGGACCAGCTTCAATCCAATCCCAGCCTCTCACCAGAACGGGCGCATTCCTCGATGGAAATCAAGAATTGGCTTCGCCAGGAGCTTGCCAAGCTCAGTCCCCGCACTGCCGAAATGTTTACACTGCGCTATATCGAAGGCCTGGACAACCCCGAAATCGCCGAGATGATGAACACCTCTCAGGCGGTTGTTGCGGTAACACTCCATCGGACTCGCGCGCGGCTGAAGAAGAGTCTTCGTGGATTTAGGAAAGGTGCATCATGAATTTCTTTCGATCGAAGCAAGACGCTCGGCTGGATCAAGCGATCTCCGAGCTCCGCGCCGAACACCCCGACGCTAATACACTCTCCGCGTCCGCCGAGCACGTGTGGCAGAAGCTGCAGGAAGGGCTAGGCGAGGAAGCCACAGCCGGCGCACTTCAGCGCATTCGTGGCTGCGCTGATATTCGCGCTCTGCTGCCTGCTTTTCATCAGCAAGAGCTGGCTCCAGCTCGTGCGCTCATCGTGGAAGACCATCTTAAGGAATGCATCTCGTGCCGTTCCTATGCTCACGGCCGCGCAGTGGACAGCAAGACAAGCGACAGTTGGCGAATGGAACCAACGTCTCGCGGTTTCCAGTGGAGCTTTGGTAGTTTGTCTTTCGCGGCCGCCTCCTTGGCCGTGCTAGTTGCATTGGTTTGGACTGGGCGCAACTGGTACGTCGATGGCCCTCCAGGGACGCGCGCGCGCATCGACTCCATTGCGGGGCTTGCGTACCGCGTTGGCCCGACCGGTGAACAGATGTTGAAGCTGGGCGACGAAGTAAGCCAGGGCGAATTCATTCGCACGGCCGCCAATTCCCACGCCACCGTGAGGCTCTTCGACGGCTCTAAAGTGGAAATGAATCAGCGCGCGGAATTGGCCGTCAGTGCGAATCGCCGCAACACCACCATCCATCTCGATCAGGGCGGCATTATCGTCCAGGCCGCGCATCGTCACACTGGCCATCTATACGTCAGCGCTCCCGATTGCACGGTAGCTGTCACCGGTACTGTTTTTTCCGTGAACTCTGGCACCAAAGGCTCGCGCGTCTCCGTGATTGAAGGAGAAGTCCACGTCAAGCATTCCGGGCTGGAATCCATCCTCCACTCGGGCGACCAGGTGGCCACCACATCTAGCGTCGGCCTCGTTCCTGTCAGCCAAGAGATTGGATGGAGCGACGACCTCAACCATGAGCTGGCTTTGCTCGCGGAATTCTCAAAACTTCGCGAGAAACTCGAGACCATCCCGACGCCGGGTCCGCGGTACGAAAGCAAAATCCTTCCGTTGCTGGCGCCGGATACCGTCCTGTACATCGGCATCCCCAATCTTGGAGACGCGCTCCAACAAGCAAATCAAATCTTTCAGCAGCAGCTTGCGCAAAGCAAAGTTCTGCAAGACTGGTGGAACAAGAGCGGCAACTCGAATCAGCATCCGACTCCCGAGGAGTTGATTGGACAAATTCAAGCCATCAGCCAGTACTTAGGCAACGAAGTGGTGATTACATTCAGAGCCAGCCCCGGTGCCAATGATCACGGCCCCATCCTGCTTGCCGAGGTGAAACAGCCCGGACTGGAAAGTTACTTGCAGAATCATCTGGCTGCCTCTTTGTCCAGCACGCAAGGCAAATCCAATCTGCGCGTCGTGGACCCGCAGTCGCTCTCCTCCCTTGCGGCAGACGAGAGCGGAATGATCATGCTTGTCAGGACGAACATGCTCGTTGTCGGCGGCGACTCAGCTTCCGTGCAGGAGATGAGCGCGCAGCTCGA
>DATEWL010000458.1:0-8825 GCA_035258025.1 Candidatus Acidiferrum sp.
CAGGCTAAAATGAAGAGGTAATGCTCACACAGATTAAAGGTACAGACGCCGCTGCTAGCGGGCGGCCTCGGCGCAAGACTTATGGCGTACAAGTTGGCCACGTACTTGTGGGTGGCGGCGCGCCGATTGTCGTTCAGTCCATGACCAACACGGACACGGCGGACGTCGCGACAACGTTTAAGCAGACCATGGAGCTCGCGGAAGCTGGATCCGAAATTGTGCGCTGGACAGTGAACGTGCCAGAGGCTGCGGCGGCTGTGCCGGAGATTAAGAAGCGCCTGTTGGACGCCGGCTGCAACGCGCCCATCATAGGCGATTTTCATTACAACGGGCACGTTCTCCTGACGAAGTATCCGGAGTGCGCCAAGGCGCTGGACAAATACCGGATCAATCCAGGCAACGTGGGCGCCGGGCAGCGCCGCGACGAACAGTTTTCCACTATCTGCAAAATTGCGCGCGACAACGACAAGCCCGTGCGCATCGGCGTCAATGGCGGCTCGCTGAATCAAGAGCTGGTGATGCACAAGATGCAGGAGAACACGGACAAGAACCTGGGCAAAGAATCCGAAGAAATCATTAATGACTGCATGGTGCTCTCGGCGCTGCAATCGACGGAATTGGCTCTCGAGTCCGGCCTGCGCCACGATCAAATTATTATTTCGTGCAAGACTTCGCGGCCCAGGGACTTGATTACTGTGTATCGCGATTTATCGAGCAAGACCGAGCAGCCGCTGCACCTCGGCTTAACCGAAGCGGGGATGGGCATGAAGGGCCAGATTTGGTCCGCCGCGTCGCTGGGTGTGTTGCTCTATGAAGGAATCGGCGACACGATTCGCATTTCGCTGACGCCGAAACCCGGCGGCGACCGTCGCGAAGAGGTTTATGCCGCGTGCGAACTGCTACAAGCGCTTGGTCTGCGTTCCTTCTCACCCAGCGTAACGGCTTGCCCGGGATGCGGCCGCACGACGAGCACAACTTTCCAGGAACTGGCGGAACGTGTTCAAGACTACATCCGAGACAGCATGCCGATGTGGAAGACGCAATACGAAGGCGTGGAAACCATGACGCTGGCAGTGATGGGTTGCATCGTAAACGGCCCTGGCGAATCGAAAGCCGCGAATATCGGCATCAGCTTGCCGGGAACGGGCGAAGCGCCGCGTTGCCCCATATATATTGATGGGAAAAAAGATGTGACGCTCGAAGGAACTTACGACGAACTGGCCGCCGCGTTCCAGACGCTCGTCGATAATTACATCGCGAAAAAATATCCCCGCAAGACCGCGGAAGTTGTTCCTGCCAGCCGCTGACCTGTAAGAAAAAATCTAGATTACGGAAGCCGAGGCGATTGCGGAGTTGCAACGCTGCGCAGCTTTTCGAGCGCCATCAGCCGCGCTCGTGAATAGGCTTGACGGTCCTCGAGCAATTGATGCGCCCAATGTGCCCCAATGGCGATCGCGTGAAACTCGAAAGCGAGGCGCGTCGCGTCCAATTTCGGATCGAGGTGGCCGGCGCTTTGCGCCCCCTGCACCGCGCGAGTGATAGCGCCGATCCATTCGTGCATGATTGCGGCGATGCGGTCGCGCACGACCCCCAGCCGGCCATCAAACTCGAAAGAAGCGGCGGTAAAAAAGCATCCACCCTCAAAAACTCGCTTTTCTACGAGGATCAGCCAATGATCGATCAAAGACCAAAGTCGGGGCATTCCCTTGGGAGATGCAATGGCAGGGCGCGTCACCTTATCGATGAAAACCTCGCGAGCCATTTCGACGGTGGCCAACTGCAATTCTTCCTTCGAGCCAAAGTGGGCGAAGAGGCCGCTCTTGCTCATACCAAGCTGCTCGGCGAGTGAGCCGACAGTAAGCCCTTCCAAGCCTTGAGCGGAGGCAATATCCACGGCGCGGGCAAGGATGGCTTCGCGAGTGCGTGATCCCTTGGCCTGGTGTCGGAGCACGGGCTTATTGACGCGCTTATTGACCCGCTTTTTGACAAACGGTTTGCGGGAAGTCGAGCGGAGGGCGCGGGGCATGAAAATACTGTAACACAGGACACAAATAAGCACGAACGTTCGTTTACTGTGGTATGCTCTTCTGCCTGAGGTGTGCCAATGGGAAATGCCATCGTCCTCCGCCCCCTCCCTTCCTCCGCCCTACTCCGGATCGCGTTACTTATTGCGGCCCTCTTCGCCGCGGGTACCGCGCCAAGTGCTGCGCATGCGCAAGAGTTGCCACTGGAGCACTGCGACGTGCTACCCATGATCGAAGTCCACATCGCTGGCCTGCACAAGTGGTTCCTGGTGGATACGGCGGCGACTTCGATCCTGAATCTGGAATCGTTCGCCGCAGGCCAGGCGCGAGACATTCACGTGACCTCTTGGAGCGGCACCCTCGCGACCAGCGCAAAGGAAGTGACATTGCCTGACTTAACGGTGGGCCGAACGAAGCTGCTCGAGGTGAAATTGCCCGCCATCGATCTTTCGGCGATTGGAAAAGCCTGTGGTCGAAAAATCGACGGCATCCTGGGGGTCGATCTCCTGGGAAAGCTAGGCGCCAGCATCAACCTGAAAGAGCAGACGATTCATGTCGCGACGGCGGACGAAGTACACGGCGCGCAAATGGTGACGGCAATGCAGCACGAAATGCACCGCTGCGTCGATGCCTTCAATGACTCGGACGAAGGAACATTTGGCGACTGCCTGGATCCTAAAATTGTCTTGTTTTCGATGGACATGCAACTCTATGGGCGGGAACAGGTGGTTGGATATTTCCGCCAGCGCTATTTTCACCAGGAACCAGCAGCAAAGCTGGAAATCCGCGAGAGTGCGTTTCATCCGATAGGCGAAGCGGTGTGGTACGAGTATGAGTTTACGATTGACTCAGCGCGGGGCAAGCTGCACGGGCGCGGCATGGCGATGTGCAAGAAGTCCGAAGGACATTGGCGGATGGCGAGTATGCATCATTCCATTGCCGAGCTGGAGTCCGCGGCGGTTCCAAGGGAAAAACGTCAGCACGAGTGATATCCAGCGCCGCGCGGAAGGCTGCGTCCTTGCCGGTCTGTCCACCGGCTGTTTCCTTGAGAATTGACGAGGAACCTTTCTTCTCTACAATGCGTAAGGCAGATCGGGCATAAACCAACGAGCTCTAAGGGTTTTGCCAACCGACGGAGAAGAAATGAAAATGTATCGGGCTGCGGCGCTCGCATGCGCCACTTGTTTTTTGCTTGCACCCTGCGTGCGTGCGCAGAACTCGGAGTTTACGGAAACCCTGAAGAAGAATCGCGGGGCGATCAGCGTGAAGGATGGAAAACTAGCGGGACCAAGCGCGGACGTTCTTCGCTCCGCGCTGTCAGAAGCTCAGTTTGTGGCGCTCGGCGAAGATCATGGCATCCATCAAATCCCCGAGTTCGCTGCGGCTCTTTGCGCGGAACTTGCGCCGAACGGATTCCGCCACATGGGACTCGAAATCGGCACTTACGTCGCTCCAGATCTTGAAGAGATGGCGCGTAGCGCGGACGGGGCGAGACAACTCGCCGAGTTCGAAAGAAAATATCCAGAAACGATCGCTTTCTACAACTGGCAGGAAGAGTTTGCCATGCTGCAAAAATGCGAGACCGCGGCTTCGCCCGGACACATGACGATCTGGGGCCTGGATCAGGAATTCATGGGCGCGACCGGCTTTCTGGCGGACAAGATTCTGGGGACGAACCCAGGTCCGGAAGCGAAAGCCGCCGTCGAGATGCTCTTGAAGGAGGCCACCGAAGCGCGTGTCGCCGCCGCAAAGAGCGGCAGCCCCGGCGACCTGTTTATGATGACCGCAAAGCAAGAGGAATTAGATCATGCAAGGGATCTACTGAAGAAACAGGGCAAGCCCGAAGCGCAGAGACTATTTGAAGCCCTTCTGGTCAGCCGCGAAATCTACCAAAAAAATATGAGCGGCGATTATTACAAATCGAACCGGCAGCGCGCGCTGCTGATGAAAAAGAATTTCTCCGGGCCGTTTGCCGCTTCGTCGCAAAGCAATGGCGTCTTGCCCAAGGTTTTTTTCAAGTTCGGCGCCTATCACATGTTTCGCGGGATCAATCCACTGCATTCGAGCGAGCTGGGTAATCTGATCGGTGAAGCCTCCGAAGCCAACCAGCTGAAGTCCGTGCACATTCTTGTCGCTGGGGTGAAGGGCGAGCAGTTGCACTTTGTAGGCATCGGAAAACCAGCGGAAGCCGCGCCGCTCGATCTGGCGGGCGACAGAGACTCGCCATTTCTCTTTCTCAGGCCGCTGTTCGATGCGCAGGTCGAGAATTCCTGGACACTCTATGATTTGCGAGCCTTGCGCGATGGGTTTTCAAAATACGGAAAAATTGATTTGGAGCTGGAGCGCGTCATCTTCGGATACGATTTTGTGGTGTTCATCCCCGATCCAAAGGCGGCCCACATCATCCAGTAGCAGACCGGGTGACCTGCGCGGATATGCTAGAATTTTGCAGCGTTCCAAATGGAATGAAGGCGGGAAATCACTTTGAAAATCAGCCGCGAAGACGTGCAAAGAGTGGCGGAGCTGGCCTATCTGGATTTGAGCGAGGCCGAGCTGGAGATGTACCGCACGCAAATTGACGAAATCCTGGAATACATCGGCAAATTGAACGAACTGGACACAGCAGGCGTTGAGCCGATGGCCCAGGTGCTGGCCGATGACCAAACTGCCGACGCGACTCTGCGAGAAGACGTCGTAGTGCCATGCAATGTAGCCGCTGAAATTCTGAGGCAGGCACCAGATCCGGAACCTCCCTACTTTAGAGTGCCGAAGGTGATTGAGCGCTGAGTAGGACCGACACTCGTCTGCCCGGTTTTGGCGAGAAATCAAGCAAGAGTTAAGAAGACAGGCAAAAATGCCTCTCCTACTATGACGACCTGGACGATTGACGGAGTAAAAGAAGCGCTTGCCGCGAAGAAAGTTTCAGCGCGCGAGCTGGCGTCGGATTTCTACAAGCGAATTGGAGAACGCAACACAGAGCTGAATGCCTACCTTACGCTCTCCGAAGGTCGCGCCTACGCCCAGGCGGACCGCATGGATGCTCTGGTCGCGGCGGGGAAGCCCCTGCCCCTGCTCGCGGGCGTACCCATCGCAATCAAAGACGTGATCAGCACGCGCGGAGTGCGCACCACCTGCGGGTCGAAAATCCTCGAGAATTATGTCCCACCCTACGACGCTACAGCCGTCGAGCGCCTCGAAGCCGCGGGAGCCGTAATTCTGGGCAAAACCAATTGCGACGAGTTCGCCATGGGCAGCTCGAACGAAAACTCAGCCTATGGCGCAGTCCGAAACCCGGAAGCGATAGACCGCGTGCCAGGAGGTTCAAGCGGCGGCTCGGCGGCAGCGGTTGCGGCTGGGCTGGCCGTGGCGTCCCTTGGAACGGATACGGGCGGCTCGATCCGGCAACCAGGATCGTTCTGCGGGATACCCGCGATGATGGGAAGCTACGGACGGGTTTCGCGTTACGGACTCATCGCCTTTGCATCTTCCTTGGACCGCATCGGCCCGTTTGCGACGAACACTCGCGACGTCGCTGCAGTCCTACAAGTGATCGCCGGGCGGGATGCAAACGATTCGACTTCGACCACTGCACCGGTCCCGGACTACCAAGGCTTGATGGAAAAGCCCGTTAAGGGGCTGCGGATCGGCATTCCCAAGGAGTATTTCGCCGAGGGAATGGACTCTGGCGTTCGCACAAAGATCGAAGCGGGGATTGAGGTTCTCAAGAAACTAGGATGCGAGCTGCGCGAAATCCACATGGCCCATACCGACTACGCGATCGCAACCTATTACATCATCGCGACGGCGGAGGCGAGCTCCAACCTGGCTCGGTATGACGGAGTGCGGTATGGCCTCCGCGTGGAAGACGATTCCTTGCTCGCGATGTACCGCAAGACGCGCGGCGCGGGATTCGGGGCCGAGGTCAAAAGACGGATTGTGCTGGGAACCTATGTCTTGTCGGCGGGCTATTACGACGCGTACTACCTCAAAGGTCAAAAGGTTCGCGCGATGATTGCCCAGGATTTTCGAGAGGCCTTTACGAAGGTGGACGTGATCGTGACGCCGACTTCGCCGATCCCCCCGTTTAGATTAGGGGAAAAAACGAACGACCCGCTTCAGATGTATCTTGCTGATATATATACAGTTACAGGATCTCTGGCGGGTGTACCGGGCATCTCTGTTCCGTGTGGAAAAATCTGCGGGAAGCTCCCAGTGGGGTTGCAGATCTTCGGGCCAGCCTTCGGCGAGGCCACCGTGCTGCAACTGGCGCACGCCTTCGAGCAGGCCGGCGGTGAATTGGTCTGATGGACCTGAGTGGAATCTAACTGTGCCCCAAAAACTTGATTCCGTCATCGATTGCCTGGCCAAAGCGCAGACCGGGTTTTTGTCCGCAGCTGATTCCGTCCCTGCTGAAGAATGGACGATCCGGCCAAGCGAGGGGAGATGGTCAGCGGCGGAGCTCGTCGCACATTTAGTGATGGTGGAGCGGGCGGTCATTGGAAAAGCGGACCGGGTTGCGCAAAGACCTCCGAAGCGCGTTTCTTTGTTAAAGAGAATTCACATCCCGATGGCGCTTGTAGAGTCGCGCTGGATTCGCCGTAAGTCGCCAGTGCCCGTTGAGCCCGATATGCTGCGCGGTAAAGAGGTAATGCTCGCAGAATTGCGTACCGTGCGGGAGCGTTCGCTGGCGTTTCTGGATGAAACAAGGGGCCGGAACTTGGGTGAATACTACTGGGCGCATCCCGCGCTCGGAACATTAAACGCGTATGAATGGATGCAATTCATCGCATCTCATGAAGTGCGCCACACAAAACAGATGCGAGAAATTGCGGCCAGTCTACCGAAAGCCATAGAGAGTTTGCAAAAGTAGGACATTTTTTCCCTCCTGTTCCCTCCTCTTTGCGATTCGTACCAGACGGCCCTCGTGTGCCCAGTATTGGATAATGTCTTTTTACACAGGGGCTTGGAACAAAAGTACTAGGCTTTTCGTTTTAGGTAGAGAGAACGGAACGGCTATTGCTCTAGAAACAGTGCATCGCGTACGCTGCAAAAAGCATCAAACGTAACAGGAGCGAGAAGTAGACGCGCGGTGTGGCAAACAGTAAGAGGGACAAGGCCATGGTTACCGTAAAATCAAGCCAAAAGATTTTTACCGACGCGGAGATTGCCAGTCTGACCGGGATTTGCGTCGATCACATTCGCAATTTTGCGAAAAGCCGTCACTTGGGCTTTATCGCGCGGGCCGCGGAAGCGGCAGGCAAGCAAGCGGACCAGTGGCTGTTTACGCTGTCTGACTTGATGGTGTTGGTTACCTTGTTCCCTCGCTGCACACACTAAATATTCGACGAGCTTCGACCAAAAAAAGGGCTCTTTCCGGTATTCCGGAAGGAGCCTTTTGCTTTTGGACCGGCCACCGGGACAGTTGCGGGACCGTGGGCAGCGGGGTATGCTCGACCGAGGGCAAACCGGTTCCTCCGTTCGGCATCTGATAGGCCAGAACAGCCATGAGAGTGTCCACTATATTCGCCTTGATGCTGCAAATAGCCTTGCTGAGCTGGATGGGAACGACTTGGCATGCGTCAGCCGCCGCTGCATCCGCCCGGAAGCAAGCTACGATCAGCGCCCAGAAGCCTGCCACCGACACTGCTGCCAGCCCATCGACGCCTAGAAGTCTTCCCCACGGCAAGAAGCTGGTGCTAAAGGATGGAACTTTCCAACTCGTCCGAAGCTATGAAAAGAACGGCGACCGGGTTCGCTATTTCAGCGTCGAACGAGGCTCATGGGAAGAGATTCCCGACGCGCTGGTGGATTGGGACGCGACAAAAAAGGCGGAAGCGGCCGACGAGAAAACAACGTCAGCTCTCTTAGAAAAGGTTCGGATCCAGGAAGCCGCGGCGAACGCGGAAACGCCCGTGGATGTGGACGCCAGCTTGAGGGTGGCGCCGGGCGTGTTCTTGCCTGACGGAGAAGGCATGTTCGCGCTGGAGGGTAAGTCGATCAGGAAGATCGAGCAGGCCGGCTCGCAACTGCGAGCGGACAAGAAAAACGTTCTGAAGACGCTCTCTCCCATACCAATGATCCCCAACAAACACTACATTGAACTCCCGGGCGCCAAAGCGCCCGTGCGTCTCACGAGCACGCAGCCGGAGTTCTATCTGCGCGAGACGGCTACGGACCCAGAACACGATTCCACCTTGCTGAGAACCAAGCGGCAAGGCGAGTCAGGGCCTGAAGTGGCCTTGGTGCACGCTCTGGTCAAGGGAGACAAGCGCCGGCTTGAGTCCATACGAAGCCTATTTGGCCAGGAGCTATCGCAGGACCGCGAGGAAATCGCGATCCAGCGCTGGGAAGTCGCCCCGGAGATTTACAGGTTCACGCTCAGCGCACCGCTGCCCCCTGGTGAATACGTTCTGGCGGAGGTCCTGCCGGATGGAATAAATATGTATGTCTGGGATTTCGGCGTGGACGCCGCTCCCGCGTCCACGCCCGTACCGCACTAGACTGGAAATGCTGGTTAACAATAAGCTCCCCTTCTCTCTATCTTTTTCATAGGCGTTCATTCTAAAGAGAGTTAAAGCCGTTTGTTTTCATGCACTTTTGCAAACATTGATTCCGCGGGACTTGGAAGTAATCATAATTCTGCACGAAACTCACCGCTCTGGAATGCGTGAAAACTCAGACTTGGATCGTCAGGTATTGGCTTTGACCTACTGCTCCCATTTCTAGATCCAATGCAGCTCCCGGCTCGGATCGGCTGACAAATTGGAAACGCTTAACAGCTCTAAAGCAATACTCCTGCTA